>NZ_JBFAPG010000320.1:0-7537 GCF_040675595.1 Micromonospora sp. NPDC049580 | reverse complement strand
GGCGTCGTCGCCGGCACCCACCGGCACGCCGCCGGCATCGCCCGCGGCGCGCTGCCGGACCCCGATCGAGACTAGGCCGGCCCAGGAGGACGACCATGACCACGGCAACCGAACAGATCAAGACACTCACGTACGGCAACTGGCGCCGCCCCCGCAAGGCCGGCCTGGGCTCGCTGGGCCTGATCGGGACCGTCGGCCTCTTCGGCGGTCTCGTGCTGGTGCTGCTCGCGTCCATGATCTCGCTGGACGCGGCCCTGGTGGTGGGGCTGCCGCTCGCGTTGACGCTGGCGCCGCTGGCGATCCGCACTCCGGACGGCCGCAACGTCTTCCAGATGGTCGGCGTCCGGGTGGGCTGGTTGCGCCGCAAGTCCAAGCGGCAGCACCTCTACGTCTCCGGGCCGCTGTCGACACGCCCCGGCGGACGGTTCCGCCCGCCCGGCCTGCTGAGCCGGGCGGTCATGCTGGAGGGGCGCGACCCGTACGACCGCCCGTTCGGCGTGCTGCACCACCCCAACCGTCACCAGTACACGATCGTGCTCAGCTGCGAGCCGGACGGCGGGTCGCTGGTCGACCCGGACCAGGTCGACACGTGGGTGGCGCTGTGGGGCGACTGGCTGTCCCGGCTGGCGCACGAGCCGGGACTGCGCGGCGCCTCGGTGGTGGTGGAGACCGCGCCGGACCCCGGCACCCGGCTCGCCACCGAGGTGCTGGGCCGGATCTCCCCGGACGCGCCGCCCGCCGCCCGCGCGGTGATGGAGGAGGTGGTGCGCAACTACCCGGACGCGTCCTCGGAGATGAACACCTACCTGACGCTGACCTACTCGGCGCCCGGCGGCGCCCGGCGCGACGACGACACCATGCTCGCCGACCTGGGGCTGCGGCTTCACGGCGTGCTCAACGGGCTGGTGGCGGCCGGCGGCGGGTCGGCGGAGCCGCTGTCCGCGGAGCGGATCGCCGAGGTCGTCCGGGTCGCCTACGACCCGGCCGTCTCGGCCGAGGTGCTCGACGTACGCGCCCAGCACGGCGGCACCGGGCTGGAGTGGGACGACGCCGGGCCGGCCGCCGCGATCGAGTCGGTGACCGCCTACCAGCACGACTCCGGCGTGTCCCGGAGCTGGCTGCTGACCATGGCGCCGCGCGGCGTGGTGCGCTCCGGGATCCTGCGCAGCCTGCTCGACCCGGCCGCCGGCATCCGCCGCAAGCGGGTGGCCCTGATCTACCGTCCGATCGATCCGGCGACCTCCGCCCGGATCGTCGAGTCGGACCGCCGGTCCGCCCAGTTCATGGCGAACTCGACGAAGGGCCTGGTCAGGGCCCGCGCGGTCGCGGAGATCCAGGCGGCCGAGCAGACGGCGGCAGAGGAGGCCTCCGGCGCCGGTCTGGTCGAGTTCTCGATGCTTGTGACGTTGACCGTCGACTCGGCCGCCGAGGTGCGCGACGCCAACGTGACAATGCGGAACCTGCTCGGCGCCACCCGGATCGCGATGCGCCCGGCGGACCGGATGCAGGCCGCGGCGTTCACCTGCGCCCTGCCCGTCGGCATCCTGCCCTGGGAGCAGGCGTTCGTTCCGCACGACCTGCAGGAGGCGATGTGACGGGCGGCGACGGCGTGCGGCTGCTGGATCTCGGGGCGGGCTGGCCCCGGATGACGTCCGGACCGGTCACCGCGATGTCCGGTCTGGTGGTGCCGGACGTGGACGCGCAGGACCGGGAGCCCGACGAGACGGGCGAGCAGACCCCGCGGGCGCTGCGCCGGGCGCGTCGGCGGCGGGCTGCGGAGGAGGCCGCCGAGCAGCGGTACCGGCAGCGGCTGGCCCGGGCTGACCGCGCCGATCAGGTGCCGCACCGGGGGTCGCCCGTCGTGGGCGGCGGACGGGTGGCCACGCTGGACCCGCCGACCATGTGGCGGGCCACTACCGTGCAGGCGTGCGGGCTCTGGCCGTTCGCGTCCGGCTCCGGCGCCCCGATGACCGGGGTCCCGCTCGGCCAGCACATCAGCACCGGGGCCACGGTGTGCGGGGATCCGCTCAACTGGTTCACCCGGGCGCGCTACATCTCCAACCCGTCGCTGTTCATGCTCGGCATGCCGGGTCTCGGCAAGTCCACGCTGATCAATCGGATGCTGATCGGCCTGGCCGCGCAGGGCGTCGTCCCTCTGGTGCTGGGCGACCTGAAGCCCGACTACGCGGACACCGTCCGCGCGCTCGGCGGGCAGGTCATCTCCATCGCCCGGGGCGTCGGCGGGCTCAACGTGCTGGACCCCGGCGCGATGGGCGCCGCCGCCGCGCGGATCGGCGGGCAGGCCGGGCAGGCGCTGGCCGCCGAAACCCACGGCCGGGTGTTGAACATGGTCGCGGCGCTGCTCACCATCGTGCGGGGCGTGCCGATCAGCGACCACGAGCAGTCGGTGCTCTCGGCCTGCCTGCGGCACCTGCGCGAAGCCACGCCGCCGGGCCGGACGTACCGGCTGCCGGACCTGCTCGCGGTGCTGGAGGCGGGGCCGCCGCGGGTCCGGCAGGTCACGCTCGACCGGGGTCAGGAGTCGCGTTACCGTGACGCCGTCGACCCGCTGCACCGGTCGCTGCTCGGCATCCTCGACGGCCCGCTCGGCGACACCTTCGCCTCCGAGACCGCCACCCGGATCGACCCGGACGCCACCGCCGTCTGCATCGACATCTCCCGCATCGGTGAGGCGGACGGGCAGTTGACCGCCGCCGCGATGCTCGCGGCCTGGTCGGACGGCCTGGGTACGGTGTCCGCGTCGCACGCCTTGGCGGACGCGGGCCTGGCGCCCCGGCGCTGGTTCTTCACCGTGCTGGACGAGCTGTGGCGCCCGCTGCGGGCGGCTTCCGGCATCGTCGACCGGATCGACGCGCTCACCCGGTTGAACCGTTCGCTCGGGCTCGCCGACGCGAAGATCACCCACACTTTGAAGGACGCCGAGGCCCTGGGCAGCGAGGCGGACAAGGCGAAGGCCCGGGGTTTCGTGGAGCGCGCCGGCATGGTCGCCTGCGCCGGGCTGCCGAAGGCAGAGATGGAGGACCTGGGCCGCGTGGTGGGGCTTTCCCGGCGCGAGATCGACCTGGTCTCGTCCTGGTCCTCGCCGGCCGGCTGGGCGCAGGACGGCGCCAACGAGGAGCCGCCCGGCCGAGGCCGGTTTCTGATCAAGGTCGGTGGGCGGCCCGGCATCCCGATCCGGGTAGCGATCACGGACGCCGAGCGGCACCTGCACGACACGAACACGCGGTGGATCGCCAACGGCGACGCGGAGCGGATGCTGGCCGAACGCGCCGCGGTAGTGCGCGCCGTGACGGCCGGCGACCTTCCCGGGGCGGGTGCCCGGTGAAGCGCGGCACCGGCGGAGACCTGCTGGCCTGGCTGATCCCGACGCTCGCGCTGATCAACCTCACCGCCTTCGTCCTGCTGTGGCTCGGTGGCACGCTGGCCACCGCCGTCGGCGGGTACGGCTGGCATCCGCCTCCGTTCCGCCTCGACGTCTACCTGAGCCTGCTCGGCGGCGGTGTCGGGACGGTCTGGCCGGGCGTGCCGCCGGCCCTGGTGTACGGCGGCGCGGTCGTGCTCGTCCCGGCCGTCGCGGCACCGGTGGTCGCGGCGGCCCGCGCCGTCGCCCGTCGCCTCGGCCAGTCGTCGAACCTGGCCCGCGCAGCCGACCTGCGCGCCATGACCGGTAAGGCGGCCGAGGCCCGGGCCCGTGAGCTGCGCCCGTCCCTGCGCGACGCCGCCCGCCTGCGCCCCGACGACACCGGCAACCTGCTCGGCGATCTCCTGCCGTCCGGGCCGGAGCTGCGCTCGTCGTACGAGGACGTGGAGCTGGACCTGATGGCCCCGCGGGCCGGCAAATCCACCGGGATCGCCATCCCCCGGGTGCTGCGGGCGCCCGGCGCGGTGCTGCTCACCTCGAACAAGTCGGACGTCTACCTGGTCACCCGGCAGGAGCGGGCCCGGGTGGGTCGGGTGTGGACGTTCGACCCGCAGGGCGTCGCGTATACCGAGCGCGACATGTGGTGGGACCTGCTCGGCGGCTGCCGCACCCTGGAGGGCGCGCGGCGGCTCGCCGGCCACTTCGTCAGCTCGGTCAACGACGACGCGTCGAAGCGGGACTTCTGGATCGCCGCCGCGCAGAACACGCTGACCGCTCTCTTCCTCGCCGCCTCGCACGGCGGCGCGACGGTCGGGGAGATGCTGGCCTGGCTCGCCGACCCGGGCGACCGTACTCCGGTCGACCTACTGCGCGACGCCGGCCTGGACGCGATGGCCGATCAGCTCCAGGGCACCGTACGCGGCGCGGTCGAGACCCGCGACGGCATCTACGAGACGTCCCGGCAGTGCGTCGCCTGCCTGCTCGACCCGGAGATCCTGGCCTGGGTCAGTCCGGACCCGGACCGCCCGGAGTTCGTCCCGGAGGAGCACGTGCTCAGCCGCGACACGCTCTACCTGCTGTCCAAGGACGGCGGCGGCTCGGCCGCCGGAGTGATCGCCGGCCTGGCGGACGCCGTGGTCCGGGCCGGCGTGGTGGCCGCCGAGCGGATGGGCGGCCGGCTGGACCCGCCGATGACCGCCGTGCTGGACGAGGCGGCCAACGTGTGCCGCATCGCCGACCTGCCCGACCTCTACAGCCACCTCGGCTCGCGGGGCATCAGCGTGGTGACGCTGCTGCAGAGCTACCGGCAGGGGGTACGGGTCTGGGGCGAGGCGGGGATGGACGCGTTGTGGGGCGCCGCCACGGTCAAGCTGCTGGGCGCCGGGCTGGACGACGCCGATTTCGTGGACAAGGTGGCCCGTCTGATCGGCCAGCACGACGTCCGTACGCCAACCTACTCCCGGTCCCGCGACGGCTCGTCCCGGTCGGTGTCGTACCGGCAGGAGCAGGTGCTGCCGGCGGACCGGATCCGGGCGCTGCCGAAGGGCACCGCGCTGCTGCTGGCGACCGGCGTGCGGCCGGCGGTGATCCGGTTGCGTCCCTGGTACAAGGAGCCGGACGCCGGGCCGATCGCGGCGGCGGCCCGCGTCGAGGCGGAGGCGATCACCACGCGGGCGCGGGCGGCGGCCGGGCGCCAGCGGGCCGGGTGACGTGGTGTCGAAGCTGGCGGCCGCGCGGGCCGCGCACCAGACGGCGACGAACCGGTTCGGCGCCACCCAGATCACCTGGCTGATCATCTCGATGGTCGGGATGCTCCCGCTGGCCGCGATGGCGGCGCTGGCCCTGATCGTCCTGGTGGTCATCATCCTGCTCAGCGGTTCGCAGATGACCTCGTACTCACCGGACCCGGACAGCACGCTCGGCCCGGGCGCCGGCGGCAGCGTCCTCACCGAACTCGCCGGCGGCGACGGCCGCGGCGGGTTCAAGGAGTCGGGCGTGCCCGACGCGGACCTGGTCGCGCCGATCCGGGCGGCGGCCCGTGAGTGCGACCTGCTCACCCCCGTGATCCTCGCGGCCCAGATCGAGTACGCGTCGGACTTCGACGCGGACAAGGAGGGTCAGGACGGCCGCAAGGGGCTGTCCCAGCTCACCCCCGACGTGTTCGAGCGCTACGGCAAGGACGACGACGACAGCGGCGAGGCCTCGGCGCTGGACCCGGAGGACTCGATCCACGCCCACGCCCGGTGGTTCTGTCACCTGGCCGAGGAGACCCAGCGGATGCTGGACGAGAAGACGGTCGTCGGCGACCATCTCACGCTGACGTTGATGGCCTGGGACCAGGGCACGGAGGCGGTGAAGGCGCTGGGCGGCATGCCGGTCATCGTGCTGGACAGCTACCCGTTGCGGGTGCGCGGGCTGTTCGCCCGCTACACCATCGGCGGGACGGACACGTCCACCGCCTTGCCGACACCGACGGCGTCGCCGGGGGCCGGGGCGAAGAAGCGCGTGGTGACGGGGGACGAGGGCACGCTGCTGACCGGGTCGACGTTCGACACCATGTTCCCCGACCGCAACACTTTCTACACGTACGCCGGGCTCACCGACGCGATGGCCACGTTCCCCGACTTCGCCGGCACCGGCGACGAGGCGACCCGCAAGCGGGAACTGGCGGCGTTCCTGGCCAACGTGGACCACGAGTCCGGCGGCCTGGTCCACGTCGAGGAGATCGACCGGGCCGCGTGGGGCACCTACTGCGACGGCGGCCAGCCCTACGGCTGCCCGGCCGGCCGTAGCGCCTACCACGGGCGGGGGCCGATCCAACTCAGTTGGAACACCAACTACAAGGCGGCCGGCGACGCGCTCGGGCTGGACCTGCTCGGCAACCCGGACCTGGTGGCCACCGACCCGGCGGTGGCATGGCGTACCGCGCTCTGGTTTTGGATGACCCAGAGCGGCGCGGGCACGACCACCCCGCACGCCGCGATCACCGGCGGCGGGGGGTTCGGCGAGACGATCCGCAGCATCAACGGGGCGTTGGAGTGCAGCGGTGGCAACGCCGCGCAGGTGCGGGCGCGGGTCGACGCGTACCGGCGGTTCACCGCCGCGCTCGGCGTCGACCCCGGTGACGAGGGGACGCTGACGTGCTGACCGACGAGCCGCCGCCGAGGCCGTTCTTCATCCTCTACCTGGACGGACCCGAGTACGCCGAGGAGCTGCGCCGGCTCACCTCCTGGGTGGAGGGCCTGCTGCTCCCGGTGTACGGCGGCGAGGTCACCTCCGGCGCGCCCTGGTGCCCCCGCTGGCGGGAACACCCGGAGGCGATCGCCTACCTGCACGGGCTCTGGCTCGCCTGGCAGGAACGCACCGGCCCCCGGGCGGCGCCGACCGACCCGGCCCTCTGGCACCAGAACCACCTCTGGCCGACCATGGACGCGCTGCGCAACCCCAACGGACCGTTCGCCGGCTGCAAGCCCGGGGGACACCGGCCCAAGGACCGGCCCTACGTCGAGCGCGACGACTGAGCGACCCGCCGGGAGAACCGTCCGAAGGACGGCCGCCGGGGCGGCCGGCCGTCCTTCGGGCCGATGCCGCCTAGGTAGCGGTGGCGGCGAGCGTTGGTTGGATGCTCGGCATGACTGAGATCTGACCCGTCGCCTGGCCGCCCCAACCGATCCGGGCCGAGCGACTGGTGCTTCGCGCGTCCGAGGCCCGGGACCGGTCGACGTTCATCGAGCTGTTGGCGTCGCCGGAGGCACACCTACCTCGGTGGCCCCGGTCGTCGGACGAGCTTGAGTGCGAGCTGCCCGAGGTGCCCGCACGGTGGCGAGGGAGTTTCGTCGTCGACCTCGACAGGGCGATAATCGGCCGGGTCCCGCTTTGGCGCGCGACGGAGCATCGTCGTCCGGCGGCCCGTGGGAAAGGCCGATCTCGGTTACCTGTTCCTGCCGCCTGCCTGGGGTTTCGGGTACGCCACCGCGACGTGCGTGGCGGCGCTCGACTGGTTCGGCGGTGTCCTTCCCGGCGAGCCGGTGGTTGCTCACCACCCAGTCCGCCAACGTCAACTCGATGCGCCTCGCGGCAAAGCTGGGGTTCACCGAGGTGGAACGGTTCCACGCCTGGGACGCCGAGCAGTGGCTCGGCGTGCGGCCCCCGGTG
>NZ_JBFAPG010000319.1:0-7545 GCF_040675595.1 Micromonospora sp. NPDC049580 | reverse complement strand
CGCCGTCGGGCTGGTCGGCTGCACCGCGGCGGGCTGGGCCGTGGGGACCAACTTCCAGGGATGCACCCAGGTCACCTACGGTGGCCGGCTCTACCAGGCTCTGGTCACCCACACCGCGTACCCCGGCGCCGGCTGGAACCCCGCCGCGACCCCGTCGCTGTGGCGTGACCTGGGCGCGTGCTCGGGAAGCACGCCGCCGCCCACCACGCCACCACCGACGACCGCGCCACCCACCACGCCGCCTCCGACCACACCTCCCCCCACCACGCCGCCGCCAACTGGCGGGACCTGCGCGGTAAAGTCGCGGCCCACCGGCAAGGTGTTGCAGGGCTACTGGGAGAACTGGGACGGCGCCTCGAACGGTGTCCACCCCGGACTCGGCTGGATCCCGATCACCGACAGCCGGCTCAACCAGCACGGCTACAACGTGATCAACGCGGCGTTCCCGGTGATCCGCTCAGACGGCACGGTCCTCTGGGAGAACGGCATGGACGCCGGCGTGAAGGTGGCCACCCCGGCCGAGATGTGCCAGGCCAAAGCCGCCGGCGCCACGATCCTGATGTCGATCGGCGGGGCCGCCGCGGGCATCGACCTGAGCTCCACCGCGGTCGCCGACCGGTTCATCGCGACGATCGTGCCGATCCTGACGGCCTACCACTTCGACGGCATCGACATCGACATCGAGACCGGCCTGACCGGTAGCGGCAACATCAATACCCTGTCGACGTCGCAGGCCAACCTGATCCGGATCATCGACGGGGTGCTGGCCCGGATGCCCTCGAACTTCGGCCTGACCATGGCACCGGAGACGGCCTACGTCACCGGCGGCAGTGTGGTCTACGGCTCGATCTGGGGCTCGTACCTGCCGATCATCAAAAAGTACGTGGACAACGGCCGGCTCTGGTGGCTGAACATGCAGTACTACAACGGCAGCATGTACGGCTGCGCCGGCGACTCGTACCCCGCGGGCACCGTGCAGGGCTTCACGGTGCAGACGCAGTGCCTGAACAACGGCCTCACCATCCAGGGCACGACCATCCGCGTGCCGTACGACAAGCAGGTTCCGGGCCTGCCCGCGCAGTCCGGTGCCGGTGGCGGCTACATGTCGACGTCGCTGGTCACCCAGGCGTACAACAGTGTCCCCGGCATCAAGGGCCTGATGACCTGGTCGGCGAACTGGGACGGGTCGAAGGGCTGGACCTTCGGCGACAACGTGAAGCGCCTGCAGGGCCGCTGACCCGCAACACTGTCTCCTGATCACCGGCCCGGACCGTTCACGGGCCGGTGATCCCTTTCGGCGGGACCGGTTATCGGTGAGTCAGTTCCGACCGGACGAGTTCCAGCAGCCGTCCAATCCAGTTGGTGCCGCTCGAACTCCAATATTTCGAAGCCCAGTCGTTGTAGAGCAGCCGGGCGTCACCCGTGCCCAGCAGCGTTTCCGCCATCGCCGGATGGCGCTCGAACTTGTCCCGCAGCAGCGAGGCCATCACGCTCAGCCGCGCCGCCGGCCAGCCTGCCCGCCGGGGTGCCTCCTCGCCGACAGCCCGGGCGTCGAGGCCACGGACGGCCGTGGCGATCCGATCGCGCCATTCGGCGTCATCAGTGGACAGCGCCCAGTAGGCGTGCATGACGCTCGCGTACTCCCGGCCGCCGTGTATCACCGCCGCCGGATAGTCGATCTGCAGGACCTCGAGGCCCGCGGGGTCCGGCCAGCCCTGCGGATAGACGTGCCCGCCGATGGTCAGCGGGACGGTTGTCTCCGGTCCGTCCGCCACCTGCTGTGTCCGGGCTTTGGCGATACCAGCCTCGCTCCTGCGGAAATAGTCGAGCGCCTGCTTCCGGGCCTCGGGGGTCACCGTGAGCAGGTGGCCTGAGCGCCTGGCCTGGATCGTCTCACCCACTTCAGCGAGCAGGATCCGGACCGGGACGTCGTTCTGGTCCATGTCACCGAGCATGTAGATCCGGCGGTGTTCGGGCACCGCGTGATACAGCGCGCGAACGATTTCCAGGTTTGCCCCGGTCGGCTCCGCGGCGTACACCAGCAGTGCGTTCCAGCAGCGCCGGGAGGAATCCGGCCGGTTGTTGAGAAGGTCCACCTCGTCGGCGAGTTCGCCGATCACCAGCTCCGGAGTCAGCCACGACTCCAGTGCCGGCACGGATCCTCTCGCCGTGTCGCTGATGATCAGCGAAGAGCCCTCGGGTGGCGTCAGGGTCAGCGTTCCATCGTCGAACACAGCGCGAAGGCCGTCGAGATCAGTTGAACCGTATCGCCAGAGGACGACGCCGTCCGCGAAAACGCCGAGCGTGCTGAGTGCGTAGTGATCACCTTTGTTGACGAAGATGAGGCGTTGCCGCCCTTCGATGACATCGCCGCCGACTACGCGCGACGTCGAAGTGCTGTCCGGCATGTCGGCGAGCCTAACGGGACGCGGCGCCGGGTCCCGGCCGACCGCCAGCAACATGACCGTGATGGCGCCGGGCCTACCGCCAGCCGGCGTCGCTGAACGAGTGTGCTGGTCACGGGACGGTTCGCTGGGAGCGATACCAGTCGGGGTAAAATTCAACCCTTCCGATCGCTAGACTCGCCGCAATCCGGCACCGCCCGCAGACCTCAGACTGCGCCCGTCCCGATCGAATGGAGACGCCTGTGACCCGCGACAAGGCGGCACCCCCCGGCATCGACCCCAGCATTCCCAGCGTGGCCCGGGTCTATGACTTCTTCCTCGGCGGCAAGGACAACTTCGAGGTCGACCGACAGGTCGCCGAGCACGCCCTGCGGATCACACCGGATGGGCCGGCAGCCGGTCAGGCGAACCGGGCCTTTCTGCGTCGCGTGATTCGTTTCCTGGTCACCGAGGCGGGCATCGACCAGTTCCTCGACATCGGATCGGGGCTGCCCACCCAGGGCAACGTGCACGAGGTCGCCACCGAGCAGAACCCGAAGGCTCAGGTGGTGTATGTGGACAATGATCCGATCGTCCTGACACACGGACGGGCCCTGCTCGCCGCGGAGGGCACCGCGACGGTGATCCAGGCGGACGTCCGGGCACCACAGGAAATCCTCAACCATCCGGACGTACGTCGGTTTCTCGATTTTGACCGACCGATCGGGTTGTTGCTCTTCGCGATCCTGCACCACCTCGGTGACGACGAGGATCCGCGAGCGGTGGCGGCGGCGTTGATCGACGCGCTGCCCTCCGGCAGCTATGTGGCGATCTCGCACTTCCGCGACCCCGGTGAGCGGGACCCCGAAGGCTCCCGCAAGGCCCGCGAGGTCGAGCGGGTCTTCAACGAGTCGTTGAGCACCGGTCGCTGGCGTACGGACGAGGAGATCCTCTCGTTCGCCGACGGGCTGACGCTGCTGGAGCCGGGGCTGGTGCCGCTGGCCGAGTGGCGCCCAGAGCCGGGTACGCCCGCGCCGATGCAGACCGACACCTATCACACCTTCGTCGGGCTCCTCGCCCGCAAACCGTAGGCGTCGTTTCCGGTGCGGTCCGTCGGCGCGAACGCGTCCCGCCGACGGACCGCACCGCGTTGGTTCTTGACCCGGGCGAGTTGATGCCCCGCCAGTCTCCCGGACTCGGTGCTGCCCGCCACCTCCACGGTTTTCCGCGCACCACCAACGACGGTCTCGCGCCCAGCGCGGGAGCGGGTCATCCCTCGGCAGCGGGTTGGCTGTGCACCACCAGCTCGTCGATCTCCAACCGGCCGACGCGCAGCTCCCGCACGACCGCCCGGCGAATGGCTAGCCGCCCGATGACCAGCACCCCGACAGCCACGGCCCCGGCGGCCAGCGCCCCTACGGCGAGGGCACCGAACGACGCCACCCCCGCAGCTCGCGCGCCGGTAGCCACCGCGCCCGTCGCCAGCGCACCGTCGGCGCGCGTCCCGCTCAAACGCACGCTCACCCACCTCGGCACCACGCACCACGCCGCGGGCGACCTGCTCGCGGCGGTGGACGCGTGGCGCCGAGCACTGCAGCGATTCGGTCCGGAGAACCGCTCCGAGGTTGCCCACCTACGTGATCTCCTTCGGCTCGCCGACTCGTGAGCCCCCTGCGACTGGGCCGGTCGAGGCGTTGCTGTGTCTGGTTTCAGCCCGTGTCGCGCTGACGCCGTACACGATCGGGCGTGAGGATGTGGGCATGAGTTCATCGCAGCCCGTCGTCGATCCCGGGCCCGAGCCGTACACGACGGGCGGGCCGGTGAATACTGCGGGCGCGCAGGCCACGACCCCGTCGCCACACTCCCCGGAGCCTGCCCCGGATCACCGCTACCTGCTCGACAATGCCCGGCGCGAGGCGGGCGAGCGGTTCAGCTGGCTGGCCGAGCTGTTCGACGGTGTCACGCGTGGGCACCTCGACCGGCTCGGAGTGCGGGCGGGCTGGCGCTGCTGGGAAGTTGGTGCCGGAGGTCCCAGCATTCCCGAGGCCCTGGCCACGGCCGTCGGACCAACCGGTTACGTGCTGGCCACGGACATCAATCCGGCCTGGTTGGACCCGCAGGGCGGGTACGAGGTTCTTCGGCACGACGTCGTCGGGGACCCGCCGCCGCAGTCCGGCACGTTTGACCTGGTACACGCGCGGCTCGTGCTCGTTCACGTGCCCGACCGGGCCCGGGCGTTGGCGACGATGGTGGCGGCGCTGCGGCCCGGCGGCTGGTTGTTGGTCGAGGATGCCGACACCGAGTTGCAGCCGTTGGCCTGTCTCGATGAGGTCGGTCCGGCGCAGCGGCGTGCCAACCGGCTGCGGCGTGCCGTCCGGGAGTTGATGACGCGCCGCGGCGCCGACCTGCGCTACGGCCGTACGCTGCCGCAGGCGTTGCGCGCGGCGGGCCTGGTCGATGTGGCGGCGGCCGGCTGCTTCCCGGTCGGTGGGGTGGCCTGCGACCGGCTGGAGATCGCGACGGTACGCATGGTCCGCGCCGAGTTGCTCGCCGCCGGGCTGGCCGACGACGCCGAGATCGACGCGCACCTGGCCGCCGTCGATGCCGGCGAGCTCGACCTCACCCTCGCGCCGCTGATCTCGGCATGGGGACGCCGTCCAGGCTAAGCGGTCTGCCTGGACTGGTCGTACAAGGCGCTGAAGGTCGCGGCCGCGTTCGACTCGTCTGGGCGCTCGCCTTGCCAAACCGCGAGGTCGTACGTCATGAACAGCGAGTATGCCCGGCCGGCAAACGGCAATCGAGTCACCCGTCGCCGAGCTGTCTCGTCCGGCTGCAGCAGAGGATCGTCGCGTCGTCAGGGGCGACGTCGCCGCGAACCTCAGCCTCCCTGACCCAGCGGATGACCTCGCCGGGTCCGACCGTCCCCGCCAGGTGCAGCAGTCCCGCCCAACTGGTCAGTCTGAGGGTGTCCACCAGCCGGCTCACGCCGTTGCTCAGCAGCGCAGCAACGGTCATCTCGTCCGTTGGGCAGCTGCCGGTGATCGCCTCGTCCACCACCCGCGGGTCGTCCTTGGCCACCCAAAAACCGCCCGGGCTGTTCCGTTGTGCACGCAACTCCAGCATGAGTCGCCGGTACTCGTCAGTGCCCTCCGGCACGCCCTTCAGCCGGGCCTCCACGGAGCGGGCGATCATCACCTCGCGCGGATCGTGGGCGACGAAGGGATCGGCCCCGGTCCGGCCGATGACCGCCACGGCGTCTCCGAGGACCAGGTGCTCAACGAGACCATCCGAGAATCGGAGCATCGCCACGGCCGCGTAAGGGCTGATGGAATTCGTGACATCGCAGGTGTCGCGATGCTCGTCGGTGATCCGCTCAATGCTCTCGGCCAGCACCTCACGTAGGGTCCGGTCATCAGACAGCGCGCCCAGGAGAGCACCTCCGAGACGGGTGGCGTACCAGGTCACGCCGTGATGGCAGACCTTCTCGGCGCCGGCGATGCCACCCGCGCCGTCAACCAGAACCATGCCGGACGGCACGGCACCGGCGAAGTCCTCATTCTTCCGCCCCGGGTGCCCCGCATCGGTGGCCATCATCACCCGCACCACCCGATCATCACACAGTCGATACGTCCCGCGACTTCGCGAGGATCGCCGCCAACGGGCAAGAGAGCCTTTCACCGACGCGCTGTCCTCACCACAACCGCCTCTGCTCGGATCAGCTAGACCGGTGGGATCCACTTGTGCGAGCCGTCGCCGTAGGGGAAAGCACCGTTCGAGCCCGGGCCAGGTTCCGGGGAGCCGGCTCATCGTGAGCGGGCTCCCCGAAACGGCTGTCGGGACGGCCGCTGGGTGGACCGCTTACAGATCCATCGCATAGACCCGGACCTGGCGGCCGGTGTCCGGCTGCACGGTCTCGCGGTCCAGCGCCATGCCCAGCTTGACCATCACTCGCGCCGACGCCTCGTTGCCGACAACGTGGATGCTGACCAGCCGCCGCAGTCCGAGCTCGGCACGAGCGTGGGCGACCACGGCCTGGGCCGCCTCGGTGGCGAAGCCCCGGCCCCAGTGCGCGCGGCCGAGCCGCCAGCCGATTTCCACGGCCGGCATGATCTCGGGCAGGAAGGTTGGCACCGCCAGCCCGGTGAAACCGGCCAGCTCGCCGGTTTCCTTGATCTCCACCGCGTACAGGCCGAAGCCGTGCTCCTCCCAGTGCCGCTGATAGTTGGCCAGGCGCTCCGCGGTCGCGGCCCGGTCCAGGGTGCGGCCGTCATGGATGTAGCGCATGACCTCGGGCTGTGCGTTCACCGCGGCGAAGCCGTCCAGATCGTTGCTTTGCCAGCGGCGCAACAGCAGCCGCGGTGTTTCCAGGGACGTGGCATCAAGGGAACTGGTCATGTCAGGCACGTCCCTTCGTAGCATTCCGGCGCTCACGAAAGCGATGGACTATCCAGCCCGGCGCGCGGGGTCGTCACCGGCGTTGCTGGCGGGTCATGGGCGGTCACCCGATGCGGATGTGGTCTCCACTCTGGGCGACGGCTATGGTTCGGGCATGCACGATCGACGCAGCCTTCGCCGCGTCGGCGGGCGAGCGCCGCTGCCGACGATGCTGCTGCTTGCCGTGCTCGTACTGGTGCTCTCCGCCACCCGGTCGATCGGGCTGTGCATCGTGTTCCGTTCCGCACGGCGGGCGATCCCCGGTTGTGTGCCCGCTTGGTCGGCGGATCGTGCTCCCCCGCGCCATGCGCGGGGCCTTGCCTGATCCACTCGCCCCGCTCGCGCCGGTCCCATGGCACCGCCCGGCTGGCCGCCATGACCGGCCGGCCGCGCTGTCACCGCGCCCGCCGCACTTGGCCTGGCCACACTCGTCGGCCTGCGCCGCTGCCGAGCGCTGCGCACATCCGCCGCCCTGCCCGCTGGAGTTCCCATGATTGTCGAACTGACCCCGCTGCCCGGTATCGGGGTACGCCGCATGTTCACCACCGCCGACGGCCGCCGCGTGGGAGTGGTCACGCACCATTCGGGCGGCCGGCGAGATCTCGTCTACGAGTCGCCCGATGACCCCGACGCCACCTACTCGCTGGCCCTGACCCGCTCCGAGGCCGTGACCCTCGCGGGGCTGCTGGGAATCCTTGACGTCCTGGACGTCGTCACCGTGGCGGAG
>NZ_JBFAPG010000318.1:0-7587 GCF_040675595.1 Micromonospora sp. NPDC049580 | reverse complement strand
CGGCGATCTGCTCCGGCTCGGGGTCGCTGCCCAGTTCACGGGTGAGCTGCCGGATGACGTTGCGCATCCGGTTGACGTCCTCCACCAGGTGCACCGGCAGACGGACGGTGCGCTCCTGCTGAGCGATCGCCCGGCTGATGGCCTGGCGGATCCACCAGGTGGCGTAGGTGGAGAACTTGTAGCCACGCTCGTAGTCGAACTTCTCGACCGCCCGGACGAGGCCGGTGTTGCCCTCCTGGATCAGATCCAGCATGGGCATGCCCGAGCGCACGTAACGACGCGCGATCGACACGACCAGTCGCAGGTTGGCGCGGATGAAGAGGTCCTTCGCGCGCTCACCCTCGACGACCAGCCGCTCCAGGTCGGCCCGGTCGACACCGTCGGGAACTGCGTCTTCGCCGAGCAGGTGCTCCGCGTAGAGGCCAGCCTCGATCGCCTTGGAGAGATCGACCTCCTTGGCGGCGTCCAGCAGTGGCGTCCGGGAGATCTCGTGCAGGTAGACGCCGACCAGGTCGCGCTCCTCGGCAACCTCGTCGGTGCGCATGCCGATTTTCTTGTCCACGTTGCCCACGGTCCCCTCGCTCGCGCCGGTTGCCCGGTTCCTTGCCATTCCCCACGTCCGGTCAGCCCCTGGTAACTTCTGCTGTGCCCGCCGTCGCTGACACCTACACAACAGATGAGACGTGTCGGGGATTCCATGTCGTGAGTCGAAAGTGTCACGAATGCCTGAGTAGTTGCTGAGAGCACGGTCCATGTTTGCTGTCAGCACCCGTCGGGTGGCTCGCCGCTGGGCACCTCGGACGGGTTGGCGGGTCGACGAATCGCTGATCGCCCGCACCATGGCAACACCGCCGCCCGCGCCGGCACAGCGACCCGGGTCACCTCCGTGCTGCGATCCTGGTCACTGCCAGATACGCAGCAATGGGGCGGTCGGTTCATCCACGGGGGTGTTATTACCCCCCGCCCCGGTGAACAATCCGGAGCCCCGTTCGCTTCCCGGGCGGTGCGGGCTAGGAGGCGAGCAGGGCTAGAGCCCCGCGGACCTGGTCGGCGGAGCGCTCCAGGGCGGCTCGGGCGGCGGCCACCTCGGCTCCGGAGACCAGCGAGACCAGCGCCGTCTTCAGGTCGCCGTCGGCCGCGCTGAGGGCGCGTCGGGAGACCTCCTCCGAGCAGCCGGTCGCCTCCACCAGGATCGAGATCATTCGTCCCCGGAGCTTCGCGTTGGTGGCCACCATATCGATCATGAGGTTCGAGTAGACCCGACCCAGGCGCACCATGACGGCGGTCGAGAACGTGTTCAGCACCAGTTTCTGCGCGGTGCCCGCCTTCATCCGGGTCGACCCGGTGACCACCTCGGGTCCGGTGTCCACCCCGATGAACACGTCGACCGACCGGGCGGCCTCCGCCTCCGGATTGGCGCACAGCAGCACCGTCGAGGCGCCTGCGGCGCGGGACGCGGCGAGCGCCCCGAGGACGTACGGGGTGCGTCCGCTGGCCGCCAGACCGACCACCAGGTCACCGGCGCGCACACATCCGGCGGCCTCGTCCGCCCCGTTCCGGTCGTCGTCCTCGGCGTCCTCCACGGCCCGCCACATGGCGTCCGGGCCGCCGGCCAGGTGGGCACAGAACCAGTGCCGGGGCGAGTTGAAGGTGGGAGCCAACTCGGCCGCGTCGAGGACGCCCAGCCGGCCGGACGTGCCGGCCCCGAAGTAGTGCACCCGGTGCCCGCCGCGCAACGCCGCCACCGCCAGGTCGACGGTGGTGGCGATCTCGTCGAGCACCGCGGCGACCGCCGCCGGCACCCGCCGGTCGGCTTCGTTGATCACGGTGAGCACGTCCCGGGTCGACATCAGGTCGAGGTCCGCGCTGAGGGGGTTGCGTCGTTCGGTGGGTGCGCCCACCCGGACGCTCGGGCGGGCGGGCGGTGCTGACATGTCCTCGTCCGGCTCCACCGAACCGGGCGTCATGCCCGTCTCCGACTGGCACCCACCCGGTGCGACTGGACCGCCTCGGCGGTCGCCTCCAGGGCCTTGCGGGCCCGGGACCGGTTGCGGGCGGCCACCCCGACGAAGAGGCAGTCGACGACGGTGAGCTGGGCGAGCCGGCTGGCCGTCGCTCCGGAGCGGTAGGTGGTCTCGCGGGCCGCGGTCGTCAGCACGAAGTCGGCGACCTCGGTGATCGGCGAGCGCGGGAAGTTGGTCAGCGCCACGGTGGCCGCGCCCCGCGTCCGGGCCTGCTCCAGCACCTCGATGACGTCGGAGGTGGTGCCGGTGTGCGAGATGCCGATCGCGACGTCACCGCGGCCGAGCAGGGCGGCCGAGGTCAACGCGGTGTGCACGTCCGGGAAGTAGAAGGCGATCCGGCCGATGCGGTGCAGCTTCTGCTGGAAGTCGGAGGCGACGAACCCGCTGGCGCCGGCGCCGTAGATGTCGATCCGGCCCGCGCTCGCGATCGCCTCGACCACCTGCTCGCAGACGGCCGGGTCGAGCTGCTCGGCGGTCTCCTCGACGGCTCGGGCGTCGTTGAACGCGATGGTGGCGATGATCTGGGCGAGGTCGGCGCCGGGCGGGATGTCACCGCCGACGACCCGGGCGTCCGGCGGCTCGATGCGGCGGGCGGCCTCGGCGGCCAGCCGGATGCGCAGCTGTGGATAGCCGTCCATGCCGACCGATCGGCAGAACCGGATGACTGTCGCCTCCGACGTCTCCGCTGCGGTGGCGAGGTCGGTGATGGTCCGCCGGGCGGCGGCGGCCGGGTCGGACACGACCAGGCGGGCGACCCGCTGCTCGGCGGGCGACAGCGACGGCAACAGCCCGCTGATGTGGACGATCAGCCCACCAGGCTCGTGACTCGCAGAAATCTTCGGACTCTTCGCCACGGATGAAACTTACTTTCACGAGGCGTGAGCGTCAACCATGACCGTATGTGGTGGGAAAAGTGTCGACGACCCGGATCACGCGTTCCGCACAGCCTGCCACTCTCCCAGGATCGCCGCCTCATCCGCCGGGTCGAGTCCACCCTGCCGTACGTCGTCGGGCCGCGCTGTCATCCAGGACACGGTCGCCCGAACGGTGTCGGACAACGGACGGATCGTCAGACCCGCGTCCAGCGCCGGCCGGGCATCCCGGTCCATCAGGCCAGCCCCCTCCGGCAGTCGCACCCAGAGCGGCAACGCCCGCTCCCCCGACCATTCGCGGACGTCGCGCGCCAGCAGGAAGTCCTGATCGACCCAGGTGAGGTGCGGCTCGGCGACACCCAGACCGGCCGCCACGCCGGTCAGCAGATCGGCGCGGGACATCGCCGGGCCGGTGCCGTCGTACGTGCCAGCGAGGCGGGCGTCGGCGGCGTGCAGCAGCCAGCCGGCCAGGTCGGCGACGTCCACGAACTGCACCCGGTCGGTTGGCCGTCCGGGCGCGAGAACCTCCCCGCCGTTCGCCAGTCGTCGCACCCAGTACGGGAAGCGGTCGCTCGGGTCCTCGGCGCCGACGATCAGCCCCGCCCGGCAGATGAACGACCGCTGCGCACCCATCAGTTCGCGAACCAGCCGCTCGATGCTGACCTTGCACTCGCCGTACCAGCGGTGGTCCGGGCCGACCGGAGCGTCCACGTCCGGCGGGGCAGGCGACAGCAGCGGGGCGTGCGCCGCGGTCTGACCCGGGGCGGTGTTGTCGGCGTACACCGAGATCGTGGACACGAACGACCAGTGACCGACGTGGTCGGCCAGCGCGGCGAGCGCGTGCCGGGCGTGGCTGACCTGGCGGGTCACGTCCACCACCGCGTCGAAGCCGTCGCCGGCGAGCGACACCAGCGCCGCGGGGTCGTCGCGGTCGACCGGCACGAACCGCGCACCGGTCGGCACGACACCGGACACGCCCCGGGCCGCGCAGGTCACGTCGTGGCCCTGCGCGACGGCGAGCCGGGCCACCGCCCGGCCGAGGAACCGCGTGCCACCGAGAATCAGGATCCGCATCCGCCGATCCTGCGCCGCCGGTGGCCGATCATGCCAACCACTCTGCTGTCGGCAGAGCGCCGGTCGCCCGATGGGTGGGCGCGGTGGACGCTAGCGTGTGGCGCATGGCGGAGCGCAGCGTGGTGGTGACCGGAGGCACGGGTGGGCTCGGCGGGGCGGTCGTCGCCTCGTTCGTCGACGCGGGCTGGCGGGTGGTCGTACCGCAGCGGGCAGCCCGGCCCGGGTCGGAGCCGGCGGCGGACGGGCTGGTCCGGGTCGTCGCGGACCTGACCGACCCGGCGGGCGCGGCCCGCGTCGTCGAGGCCGCCGTCGGCGACCCCGCGGCGCCGCTGCGGGCGGTGGTCAACCTCGTCGGCGGGTACGCGAGCGGCGGCCTGGTGCACGAGACACCGGTCGAGGAGTTCGAGCGGATGCTCACCGTCAACCTGCGACCCACGTACCTGGTCACCCAGGCCGCGCTGCCGCACCTGGTCGCGGCCGGCGGCGGCGCGGTGGTGTGCGTGTCGGCCCGGGCGGCCCTCACCCCGTTCGCCGGCGCGGCCGGCTACGTCACGGCCAAGGCGGCGGTGCTGGCCTTCGCCAACGCGGTCGCGGTCGAATACCGCTCCCGCAACGTGCGCTGCAACACCGTGCTGCCCAGCGTCATCGACACCCCGGCGAACCGGGCCGCGCAGCCCGACGCCGACCACTCCCGCTGGGTCACGCCGGCCGAGATCGCGCCGGTGATCCGCTTCCTGGCCGCGACGGACTCCGCGCCGACCACCGGGGCCAGCGTTCCGGTCTACGGACGCGCCTGAACGAGCAGGGACGCGATGTCGCCGCGCCCGGCCCGCTCCTGCGCCGACGCGGCGGGCGGGGGTGTCGGGGCGGGCGGGGGCGCCGGCTGCGGCACCTCGGGGGGCGCTGACCCCTCCGCCGATGGCCGGGTGGGGTCGGGGCGGGCGTCCGACCGCAGCCAGGTCGACAGGTGCGCCTGGATCTGCTCGGTCACCTCCTCGGCCGAGCGGCCCGCGTCGACGAGGACGAAGCTCGGGTACTCGGGCAGGGTCCGGTAGGCGGTGTCCGCCGCGGTGAGCCAGCCCATCGACTCGTGGTCGGTGCCGCGCTCCTCGATGCGCTGGTATGCCACGGCCGGGTCCACGGCAAGCAGGAAGGTCACCTGGGGCGTCGGGAACAGCCGGTAGCCGGCCCGGGCCAGACGCTCCCAGCGGTGCCCGCCGTGCGCGCGGATGCTGGCGTACTGGCAGGCCGAGTAGCGGTCCATCACCGCCGTCCGGCCGGTGAGCAGGCAGCTGAGCAGGGCCGCGGCGATGGCGAGCCAGCGAAGCACGGACTCCACCGCCAGGACGCCGTCGCGCCCGACGAGCCGTTGCGCGTCCGGCAGGCCGAGCCGGTGCGCGAGCCGGCCGAGCCAGCGACGCCCGCTGGCGTTGCGGCGGTACGTCGCGGGGCGGCCGGCGGCGGTCAGCGCGTCGGCCAGCCGGTGTGCCTGCGTGGTCTTGCCCGAGCCGTCGATGCCGATCAGTGCGACGGTGCGCAATCGGGCTCGGCCGCGTCGCGTCCCCGATGATCTGGCCACCCTCGACAGGTTATCCGACCCGTGCTTGCGCCCCGTGACGTTTGTTGCCCTTTGTCACCGTTGGCACCCGACCGCGACGACACCAGGTGTGGGCGACCGGAATGCCGGGTACGGGAGTTCGAATCCAACCGCCTGTCCACCAACACGACCGACGGGAGATCCAGATGGCTGAGCGCGGGGACGAGAGTCTGGTGCACACCCTCAAGAAGGTCGCCGCCGTGCTCAAGCAGTCCGAGATCCCGTTCGCCCTGGGCGGCAGCTTCGCCGTCTACGCCCACGGCGGCCACTCAAGCGATCACGACGTCGACTTCCTGATCCGCGAGGCCGACGTCGAGCGGTCCCTGGAGGCGCTCGTGGCCGCGGGCTTCCGCGCCGAGCGGCCGCCGGAGGACTGGCTGGTCAAGGTCTTCGACGACGGGCGGATGGTGGATCTGATCCACCGGCCGATCGAGACGCCGGTGACCGAGGAGACGTTTGCCGACACGGTCGTGCGGCCGGTGGACGCCATCCACATGCCGGTCCTCTCCGCCACCCAGCTGATGGTGCACAAGCTGCTGAGCTTCTCCCAGCACTACTGCGACTTCGCCCGCGGCCTGCCACTGGCCCGGTCGCTGCGGGAGCAGATCGACTGGGAACGGGTACGCAAGGAGACGCAGCACTCGCCGTACGCCGAGGCGTTCCTGGTGCTGCTGGATCGGCTGGAGGTGGTGCCGGACACCGGCACCCAACCAGGAGAGGAGACACCGTGACGCACGATCGCGACAGTGGCGCGGGGCCGCCGGACGAGTACGTCGAGGCGGAGATCCACCGGCTGCTCTCCGAGGATCCCGCAGTCGCCGAACAGGGGATCACCGTGGTCCGGCGGGAACGCGCCCTCGTGCTCTACGGCGAGGTGGAGAGCCCGCACCGGCGGGAGGAGATCCTGCGCCGGGTGTCGGAGCGCTTCCCCGACGTGCCGATCACCAGCGACATCGGTGTGATCCGCGCCCAGGCGCCCACGGAGATCGAGCAACTGCCCTGAGGGAGGTTTCATGGTGATCCGGATCGCCGCCGTGGGCGACGTGCATCTGGACGAGGACGTGGTCGGCCGGTTCCGCCCGGCGCTTGAGGAGCTGCCGGAGTGCGCCGACGTGCTGCTGCTGGCCGGCGACCTGACCCGGCACGGCACCGAGGCCGAGGCGCGCTGCGTGGCGCAGGAGTTCGGCGGGTTGGCCGTGCCGGTGGTGACCGTGCTGGGCAACCATGACCACCAGTGCGACCAGGTGCCGCAGGTCGTGAAGGTGCTCGAGGACGCGGGCATCACCGTGCTGGAGGGCGACGGCGTGGTGCTGGACTGCGCGGGCGGCCGGCTCGGCATCGCCGGCGTCAAGGGCTTCGGCGGGGGGTTCGCCGGCCGGTGCGCGAGCGACTTCGGCGAGCCGGAGATGAAGGCGTTCGTCCGGACCACCAACGAGAGCGCGGACCGCCTCGGTAAGGCCCTGCGCTCGCTGGACTGCGACATGCTGGTCGCGCTGACCCACTACTCGCCAGTTCCGGACACGTTGGCCGGCGAGCCGCTGGAGATCTACCCGTTCCTGGGGTCGTACCAGCTCGGGCAGGCGATCGACTCGGCGCCCACGGCGCTGGCCCTGCACGGGCACGCGCACGCCGGCACCGAGCGCGGCACCACCCCGGGAGGGGTACGCGTCCGCAACGTGGCGCACCCGGTGATCAAGCAGGCGTACAGCGTCTTCCATGTCGGGGATCAACTCGACACCGACCAGGTTTCCCCGATCGGAGGGTCGGGTAGTCAGAGGTCATGGAGCTGATTCTCTGGATTCTCGCAGTCGTACTCGTGGTCGCCGGCATCCTCGCGCTGTTCCGCCGGCAGATCCTGTGGGGCGTCGTCCTCATCGTCGTCGGGCTGTTGGTCGGCCCGGGTGGTGTCAGCATCTTCAATTGACCGTTCGCACCTTCTGACAACTCATCACAACACCGGGACCCGTCGGGGTCGCCGCGACCGGAGCTTCGTCCTCCCGACAGAAGCCCCGGCCGCAGC
>NZ_JBFAPG010000317.1:0-7622 GCF_040675595.1 Micromonospora sp. NPDC049580 | reverse complement strand
ACCACCGCTCTCGGCAACCCCCCCTTATTGACCCCACCGTTCACCGCCGACAAACCGCCGCCAGCCCACCTACCCCGAACCACCAACCCCACTATTTGGGGGGCCCCCCTCCGGTGGGGGCACCCCGAAGCCAGCGTCAGCGGACGCTGCGGGCGAACTGGCGGGCGGCCCAGAAGACCCCCAGCGCGGCGAGGACCGCCGTGATGGTGAGGCCCTGCCAGACCTTGTCGCTGGCCAGGTCGCCGGCGAACAGCGCGCGGGTGCCGTCGACCGCCCAGGAGAACGGGTTCCAGTCGGCGATGCCCTGCAACCAGCCCGGTGCGAAGGTCAGCGGCAGCAGGATGCCGGAGAGCAGCAGCACCGGCTGCGCCACGGTGTTCATCAGTGGGGCCAGCGCGTCCTCGCTCTTGACCTTGAGTGCGACGCCGTACGAGACGGCCGAGGTCATGAGTGCGATGAGGGCGAGCATGAGGTACGCCAGCAGCAGGTCACCGATGAACACCCGCAGGTCGAACAGGAGCGCCAGCAGGGTGATGATGACCGCCTGCACGATGAGCGAGACCACGTCGCGCAGCGAGCGGCCGAGCAGCAGGGCGAGCCGGCTGATCGGGGTGACCCGGGACCGTTCGATGACGCCGGCGCGCAGCTCGGCGATCAGGCCGAAGCCCTGGAACAGGCCGCCGAAGATGGCCAGCAGCACCAGCAGACCCGGCACGAAGATCTTGTAGGCGGCGGCCTGGGTGGGCGCGTTCAGGGCCGGCTTGAGCAGCGGGGCGAAGAGCAGCAGGTACATCACCGGCTGGAACACGCCGACGAAGACCCAGACCGGGTTGCGCAGCAGGAGCTGGATCTGCCGTTGGAAGATCAGCCACGTGTCGCGGGCGAATTTCATGGGTCGTCTCTCCGGTGGTCAGGACTCGCGCAGCGAGCGGCCGGTCTTGGTCAGGAAGACGTCGTCCAGGCTGGGCCGGTGCAGCTCGATCGAGCGCAGTTCCAGCCCGGCGTGGTCGAGTCGGCGCAGCACCTGGGGAATGGCGGTGGCGCCCTCGTCGACGTAGAGCCGCAGGCCGCCCTCGTCGGCGGTCTCCAGCTTGTTGACGTACGGCTCGCCGTCGAGCGCCTGGGCGGCCTGCGGGGTGGCGGCCAGGTCGAGACCGACGAGCACGACGTCGCCGGAGATCTCCCGCTTGAGTTCGGCCGGGGTGCCCTCGGCGACGACTTCGCCGTTGTCCATGATCGCGATGCGGTCGCAGAGCGCGTCGGCCTCGTCCAGGTAGTGCGTGGTGATGAAGACCGTCATTCCGTCGCTGCGCAGTCGCCGGATCTCGTCCCACATGTGGGCGCGGCTCTGCGGGTCGAGGCCGGTGGTCGGCTCGTCCAGGAAGACGATCTTCGGCTCGTGGATGATGCCGAGCGCGATCTCGACCCGCCGGCGCTGGCCGCCGGAGTAGGTCTTGCACTTGCGGTCGGCGTACTCGGTGAGCTGGAAGGCGTCCAGCGCGCGGGCGGCGCGCTGCTGCGCGTCGGCCTTGCCGATGCCGTACATCCGGGCGTGCAGGACCAGTTCCTCACGGGCGGTGGACTCGTCCCACGTGCTGCCGCCCTGCGGGACGTACCCGATCCGGCGGCGGACCTCGGCCGGATCCTTGCGCAGGTCGGCCCCGGCGATGGTGGCCTCGCCGCCGTCGGGCTCGATCAGCGTGGCGAGCATCCGCAGCGTGGTGGTCTTGCCGGCGCCGTTGGGGCCGAGGAAGCCGAAGATCTCGCCCTCGGCGACCTGGAGGTTGACGCCCCGCACGGCGTCCACCGTCTTCGTCTCTCGACCCGCGCGGGAGCGGAACGACTTCCGCAGCCCCCTGGTCTCGATCATTTCTGCTCCTGGTCGGTCGGGCCGGCCGTGCCGGCCGTCGAGTGGGACGACGCCGGACGGCGCACTCCCCCGCTGTGCCGCCAGCAGGCTAACGCGATATAACTCTTTTAGTCAACGTTGATTATTCCGCCTCGGTCGACGGCCTCGACTCCTGGCGCTCTTTCCACCCCGACCAGCCCTCGACGTTCTCCAGCTCAGCAGGCAGGTACGACACTCCGGAGTCGATCCGCTCCGCGATCCGGTCGCACCACCCCATCTCCGCCTCCGCCCGCACCGCCCACAGCTCGAACATCCACCCCACGTGCACCGGCTTGCGGTTTCGCACCCAGTCCGACTCCAGGGAGGCACGCATCGACTCGACACCGGCGCGCAGCAGATTGGCCCGGTTGCGCAGGGCCGCGGCGGCCTCGGCGCGCGGCATGGCGGGCAGGAAGGAGAAGGCCACCGCGAAGGGGTCGGACGGCTCGCTGAGGTTCCACCAGAAGTTGCGCAGCAGCGTCTCGAACTCGTCCTCGCCCTTGGGGGTCACCTCATAGGTGGTCCGGGCCGGACGGGCGCCGACCTGCTCGGTGGCGACGGCACGGAGCAGCCCTTCCTCGGTGAGCTTGCGCAGCGCGTGGTAGATCGAGCCGGGCTGCACGTTCGCCCACTTGTCGGCGCTCCAGCTCAGCAGCTCGCGGCGCACGTCGTAGCCGTGCACGGGCTGCATCCACCGCACCAGGCCGAGAATCATCATCCGAGTCGCAGACACCACACAAGCGTAATAGCCAAGTTTGACTAAGGTCAGTGCCGCATCCCACACTGAGCGATCGTTAGGGCCATCACGGGTGGCCGATACACTCCCGGTCAGTAACTTCCCGGGAGGAGCCACGAGGTGCGCAAGGTACTCATCGCCAACCGCGGCGAGATCGCCGTCCGGGTCATCCGCGCCTGCCGCGACGCCGGCCTCGGCAGCGTCGCCGTGTACGCGGACTCCGACCGGGACGCCCTGCACGCCACGCTCGCGGACGAGGCGTACGCGCTCGGCGGGGACAGCGCGACCGACACGTACCTGCGCATCGACAAGCTGCTCGACGTCGCCGCCCGGGCCGGCGCCGACGCCGTACACCCGGGTTACGGCTTCCTCAGTGAGAACGCCGACTTCGCCCAGGCGGTCATCGACGCGGGGTTGACCTGGATCGGCCCCACCCCGCAGGCGATTCGCGACCTTGGCGACAAGGTGACCGCCCGGCACATCGCCCAGCGCGCCGGCGCTCCGCTGGTCCCCGGCACCCCGGACCCGGTGGGCAGCCCGGACGAGGTGATGGCGTTCGCCGTCGACCACGGGCTGCCGGTCGCCATCAAGGCCGCGTTCGGCGGTGGTGGGCGCGGCCTCAAGGTCGCCCGGACCATGGAGGAGATCCCCCAGCTCTTCGAGTCGGCCACCCGCGAGGCGGTCGCGGCGTTCGGCCGGGGCGAGTGCTTCGTCGAGCGCTACCTGGACCAGCCCCGGCACGTCGAGGCGCAGGTCCTCGCCGACCAGCACGGCAACGTGATCGTGGTGGGCACCCGGGACTGCTCGTTGCAGCGGCGGCACCAGAAGCTCGTGGAGGAGGCCCCCGCGCCGTTCCTCACCGACGCCCAGCGTGCCCAGATCCACGACAGCGCCAAGGCGATCTGCCGGGAGGCCGGCTACCACGGCGCCGGCACGGTGGAGTACCTGGTCGGCAAGGACGGCACGATCTCCTTCCTGGAGGTCAACACCCGACTTCAGGTCGAGCACCCGGTCACCGAGGAGACCGCCGGCATCGACCTGGTCCGGGAGCAGTTCCGGATCGCCGACGGCGAGAAGCTGCGGATCACCGAGGACCCGACGCCGCGCGGGCACGCCATCGAGTTCCGGATCAACGGCGAGGACCCGGGCCGCAACTTCCTGCCCGCGCCGGGCACCGTCACCACGCTGCGCCTGCCCAGCGGCCCGGGCGTCCGGGTGGACACCGGCATCTCAGCCGGCGACGTGATCGGCGGCAACTTCGACTCGCTGCTCGCCAAGGTCATCATCGTCGGTGAGACGCGGACCGAAGCGTTGGAACGCGCCCGCCGCGCGCTGGACGAGATGGTCCTCGACGGGATGGCCACCGCGCTGCCGTTCCACCGCCTGGTCGTGCGGGACGAGGCGTTCACCGCCGAACCGTTCACCGTGCACACCCGGTGGATCGAGACCGAGTTCCACAACACCGTGCCGCCGTTCACCGCCGCCGCCGGCGCCGCCGAGGCGCCGGCCGAACGCGACACCGTCGTGGTCGAGGTCGGCGGCAAGCGCCTCGAGGTCAGCCTCCCCGCCGGCTTCGGCGGGAGTACGACCACCGCGGCACCCGCCTCCCGTAAGCCGACCCGGCGCGGAGGCGGGGCCAAGGCGGGCGCCCCGGTCGGTGGCGACGCGCTCACCTCTCCCATGCAGGGCACCATCGTCAAGATCGCGGTCGCCGAGGGCGACACGGTGGCCGAAGGCGACCTGGTGGTGGTGCTCGAGGCGATGAAGATGGAGCAGCCGTTGCACGCCCACAAGGCGGGTACGGTCAGCGGGCTCACCGCCGAGGTCGGTGCCGTGATCACCGCCGGCGCCGCCATCTGCACCATCGCCTGAGGGGCGAGCGCGAGACCCCTGTTGCTGGCGAGGCAGCCGCGGGGCTGGCTCGGCGCGGAGTCGGTTACGCGGTCTGCGGCAGCGGCGTGCGCACGTTCCGGACGGCGTATCGATGGAGAGTGACGCCCTCGTCGAAGCGCGCCTGCTCCAGCAGGTCCAGCTCCAGCGGCTCGTCGTGGCTGTCGAACAGTGGGCGGCCGGTACCGAGGATGACGGGGTGCGTGAAGAGCAGCAGCTCGTCGAGCAGCCCTGCCCGGAGCAGCGCCGTAGCCAGTGTGGCGCCACCGACGCCGATGTCACCGTCGGTGCGCCGCCGTAGCTCCGCGAGCTCGCCGACGGCATCGTCGCCGCCGATGATCTCGGTGTTGTGCTCGGCGCTGGTACGCGTGCGGGAGACCAGCACCTTGGGCTTCGAGGTCCAGATCTCGCCGTACTCGCGCAGGTAGCCGGGCGACGAGTCGTCGTCGCGCGCTGCCGGCCAGAATCCCTCCATCGTCTCGTAGATCGTGCGCCCCTGGACCATGAGCGACAGCGCCCGCGCCCGCGCGTTGAACTCGTGGTGCAGTGACTCCCCGATGCGCATCCAGGTGCCGCCGCCCTGCTCGCCATGAGCACGCTCGATCAACAGATCGGCGGACACGTTCATCCAGTACACGAATCGCCCCGACATGGACCCTCCCTCAGTGATAGCGATATGCAACTGCTTCGACCTACCCTAGGATGAGGTGATAGCAAGATGCAATCACTTGCGAGGAGGGCTTGATGGATTCGGCGCCACGCTCGGGTTGCCCGATCAATCAGGCGGTCGAGGTCCTGGGCGATCCGTGGGTGATGCTCGTTCTTCGGGACATCATGTTCGGCAATCGGCGGCACTTCCGCGAGCTGCTCGCCGGCAGTGAGGAGGGCATCGCGCCGAACATTCTCAGCAGCCGCCTGCGGCGCCTCACCGCCGCGGGCCTGCTCACCCGTGAGGACGCCCGACGGGGGCAGCGGGCCGCCTACTCACTCACCGAGGCGGGCATTCAGACAGTGCCGATCATGGCAGCGCTCGGCTCGTGGGGGCTGGCCCATCGCGGTGGCGACCGTCGCCTGCGGGTGCGCGCCGAACTGCTCCGCGACGGCGGCCCGGAACTGCTCACCCGCTTCATGGACGACCTGCGCGAGGTGCACCTCGGCGTCCCCCGGCCCGACCCGCACGCCCGACGAGCGGTCGACGAGCTTCGCTCGGCCTACGAGGCAGCCACCCGCGACTGACCCGATCCGCCGGGACCGCCCGCTTCGCGACGGACCGGCCCACGACGGACCGGGCCCACGACGGACCGGGCCCACGACGGACCGGGCCCACGACGGACCGGGCCCACGACGGACCGGGCCCACGACGGACCGGGCCCACGGCGGTGCCGGCGTACGCGACGGACCGCAGCCCACGGCGGCGCCGGCGTACCCGACGGACCGCAGCCCACGGCGGCGCCGGCGCGCGCGACGGCCGACACCGTCGGCTGGTGACCCGCCGCACAGGACCGGGCGGTGGGGGTGGTTTGGGCCACCAGCGGCGGCGGGAGTGGGCGCGAGCAGGAATGATGTTCGGGTGCGCTTCCTTCACGGCGCGGTTCCCGCGCACGACCTGACCTATACCGACGTCTTCATGGCGCCGGCCCGCTCCGACCTCGGCTCCCGGCTGGACGTCGACCTGTCCACCGGTGACGGCACCGGCACCACCATCCCGCTGGTGGTGTCGAACATGACGGCGGTCGCCGGGCGACGGATGGCCGAGACGGTGGCCCGGCGGGGCGCGATCGCCGTGATCCCGCAGGACATCCCGATCGAGGTCGTCGCGAACGTCGTCGCCTGGGTCAAGCAGCGGCACCTGGTCTACGACACACCCATCACCCTGGGCCCCACCGAGACCGTCGGGGACGCCATCCACCTCCTGCCGAAGCGGTCGCACGGCGCGGTGATCGTGGTCGACGAGGCCGGTCGGCCGATGGGCGTGGTCACCGAGGCGGACACCACGGGCGTGGACCGGTTCGCCCAGCTGCGGCACGTGATGTCCACCGAGCTGCACACCGTCCCGGCGGACGCGGACCCGCGTACCGGCTTCGATCTGCTCTCCGCCGGCCGGCGCCGGCTCGCCCCGGTGGTGGACGCCGACGGTCGGCTGGTCGGCGTGCTGACCCGGCAGGGCGCGCTGCGGGCCACCCTCTACACACCGGCGGTGGACGACCGGGGGCGACTGCGTATCGCCGCGGCGGTCGGGATCAACGGTGACGTGACCGGCAAGGCCGCCGCGCTGCTGGAGGCAGGTGTGGACACGCTGGTCGTGGACACCGCGCACGGCCACCAGGAGCGGATGATCTCGGCGTTGCGGGCGGTGCGCAAGCTGGACCCGGGCGTTCCGGTGGCGGCCGGCAACGTGGTCACCGCCGAGGGGGTACGCGACCTGGTCGAGGCCGGCGCGGACATCATCAAGGTGGGTGTCGGGCCGGGCGCGATGTGCACCACCCGGATGATGACCGGCGTGGGCCGGCCGCAGTTCTCCGCCGTGCTGGACTGCTCGACGGCCGCGCGTCAGCTGGGCCGGCACGTCTGGGCCGACGGCGGGGTGCGACACCCTCGTGACGTGGCGCTCGCGCTCGCCGCCGGCGCGTCGAACGTGATGATCGGCTCCTGGTTCGCCGGCACCTACGAGTCCCCCGGCGACCTCTACACCGAGCCGGACGGTCGACGGTACAAGGAGAGCTTCGGGATGGCCTCGGCGCGGGCGGTAAGCGCCCGTACCGCCGACGACAGCCCGTACGACCGGGCCCGCAAGGCGGTGTTCGAGGAGGGCATCTCCTCGGCGCGGATGTATCTGGACCCGACCCGGCCCGGCGTCGAGGATCTGATCGACGAGATCATCGCCGGGGTACGCAGCGCCTTCACCTACGCCGGAGCGCGGGACCTGACGCAGTTCCACGAACGAGCGATCGTCGGCGTGCAGAGCGCCGCCGGCTTCACCGAAGGAATGCCCCTCCCCACAAGCTGGTAACCCCACACCCCACACCCCCACCCCACCCCCGCCCCCCCCCGTTGATCATGAAGTTATTGCCCCGACACGCCGATGCGGGAGGCAATAACTTCATGATC
>NZ_JBFAPG010000316.1:0-7654 GCF_040675595.1 Micromonospora sp. NPDC049580 | reverse complement strand
TACCGGGCGCGCCGGGGCTACCGGGTGCTCCGGGGCTGCCGGGCGGGCCGGACGGGCCGGGTGGGCCGGTGGGCCCGGGTGGGCCGGACGGTCCAGGCGGACCCGTCGGCCCGGCGCAGATCGGTGCGGTGATGACGTTGGTGTCGAGGGTGACGGCGGCGGTGCGCGCCAGCGCGCGGCCCTGGAGGGTCGCGCCCGTGGCCATCGTGATCGCGGCCTGAGCCATGATGGTGCCCACGAAGGTGGTGCCGGTGCCGATCGTCGCCGAGCTGCCGATCTTCCAGAACACGTTGCAGGCCGACGCCCCGTTGGTCAGGACGACGCTGCTGTTCGACGCCGTCGTCAGCGAGGAGTCGACCTGGAAGATGAACACGGCCGACGGATCGCCCTGGCCGTCGAGCGTCAACGCTCCGGTCAGTTGAGCGGCCCCGATCCGGTAGACCCCTTCGTTGAGTGTGTTGCCACCCAACTCCGCCGGGAGGTTGGTGAACGGGGTCCGGCCGGCGGCGTCGTTGAAGGCGATGGTCAGGTCGCTCTGAGCCTGGAGCGCCACCGCGTCGCCGAGGTGCACCTCCCCGCCGATGGTGGCCGTTCCGAAGCCGGACGCGGTGCTCCCGGGGAACCGCCCGAGGCTCTGGGCCAGAAAGCTGGGGCCGGTGTTGGTGGGCTCCGCTCCGGCCAGGACGGAGAAGTCGGCCGCCGTCCCCAGGTTGACCGGTGCTTCCTGCGCGTTTGCGGCGGTCGAGCTGAAGAGCAGCAGGCTGGCTGCCACCGTGGCGGCTGCGCCAGCGGCGAGCGACGGCAGGACCACCCGCCGCCGTAGCCAATTTTTGGGTTTAGCTGTCACAGAACACCCTCCGTGGGTACTACTCGCAGGAGACGTCGACCGAGCGGCGTCCTGCGTGAAACGGCCTGAATGGCGCCGATGAAGCGCGCTGATCACCACATCACGTCAGGTGTTCCAATGAGGGCAAATTGGAACAATAGCCCAGATCCATCTATCTGGATCGGACTGACATTCGCATTCCCAATTCGCCGGTTCTGGGAGTAGCGGGCGGGGTGCGTGGCCCGACCAACCTCCTGTGGAAGATCCGGGCCGGGGCGGCGTGGCGTGACATGCCCGCCCGCTACGGGTCCTGGCAGTCGATCTACACCCCGTCGAACGCTGCTTCGACCGGCTCAAGCAGTGCCGCAGCGTCGCGACCCGCTACGACAAGACCGCGACCTCGTTCCAGGCCACCGTCACCATCGCCGCGCTGCTCCAATGGTTGTGAACCTTCGAAGACACGGCCTAGGCCGGCCTGCGCGTCCGCATTGCCGGGTTTCCGACGGTGCGCGCGGGGAAGGCCCGGCGGGTGAGCAACGCCGACAATCGGGCCACCGCCCGCCGGGCCCTGGTCGTGATCGGTCTGGTGCTGGCGACCGCGCTCGCGCTGGCCTTCGTGTACGCGACCCGCCGGGTGCTGGTCTGGGCCGTGGTGGCCGCCTTCTTCGCGGTCGCGCTCAAGCCGTCGGTGGACTGGCTGCAACGCCGGTTCGTGCGGCGGCGGGCGGTGGCCACGCTGCTCGTGTTCCTCACCGCGTTCGTCGTGCTGGCGGTCCTCGCCACGGTCATCCTGGTGCCGCTGCTCGACGAGCTGGGCCGGTTCGCCGATCGGGGGCCCGAGCTGCTGCGCGACGCGCGCGCCGGGCGCGGCCCGGTGGGCCAGCTCCTGGAACGCACCGGGGCACGACGCTACGTCAGCGAGCACTCCGACCAGCTGCGCGACGCCGGCACCCGGCTACGTCAACCCGCCGTGGGCGTGCTGCGCGGTGTCCTGCAGACGGTCGCGGGGCTGGTCACGGTCATCGTGCTGGCGTACCTCATGGTGTTGGAGTCGCCGCGGATCACCGGCAGCGTCCTCGCGGCGGCCGGGGACGGTGCGGGCGAGCGCCTGCGCCGGGTCGGCCGGGAGATGTCGCGGACGGTCACCGGCTACCTCACCGGCAACCTGCTGATCAGCGTGATCTGCGGGGTGCTGACCTTCCTGGTGCTGACCCTGACCGGGGTGCCGTTCGCGGGCGTGATCGCCCTGCTGGTGGCGGTGGCCGACCTGATACCGCTGGTGGGCGCGACGATCGGCGCGGTGATCGCCGCCGGCGCCGGGTTCCTGCACTCCTCCACCGCCGGAATCATCGTGCTCGTCTTCTTCGTCGTCTACCAGCAGGTCGAGAACCATCTGCTCCAGCCACTCATCCTGTCTCGTGCGGTGCGGCTCAACCCGCTGACCGTGCTGCTGAGCGTGCTGCTCGCGGCGGAGCTGGCCGGCTTGCTCGGCGCGCTGCTGGCCATCCCCGCCGCTGGCATCGTCCAGATCCTGCTGCGCGAGTACGGGCCGCGACGACTGAACCCGCCCCCACCAGCGGACCCCGGCGAACCGCCCCCGCCGGCCGTGCCACCACGTGGACCGGCCGGTCCCGCCACCTCGCGGGGCTGACCGGCCGGGTCGACGGGTTCCGCTCAGCGGCCGCGCACCGCGACCTCCGGCGACGTGCTCTCCAGCGGGACCGCGTTCGCCGGGACCAGCCCCAGCTGCACGGCCGAGCGGGTCAGCGCGGCGTCGAGCACCCAGTCGGCCCCGACGCGGGTGCGGTTGCCCGGCATCGCCATCAGGTGGTACGCCCGGGTGACCGCCTTGGCCGGCAGCCCGGCCAGGTTGACGTGCAACGGGTTCGCGGCCGCGTCCTTGCCGCCCAGGTCGACCACCCAACCCAGATCGTGGTGCCTGTACGGCTTGCGCTGCCCGAAGCCGTACGACGCGGCGATGTTGTGCGCCACGCGCTTGCCCTGCCGCTGCGCGTGCTGGGCCGTCATGCCGCAGATCTGCCCCGGATTCACCAGGTCGGGCACGGCTGCGGCGTCACCGCAGGCGAAGACCTCCGGATAGCCGGGGACGTTGAGGTACTCGTCGGTGACCAGCCGGCCCTTCTCGGTGCGCAGGCCCAGCTCGTTGACGAACGGGTCCGGCCGCACCCCCACGCACCACACAAGCGTGCAGGTCGGCACGTACTCGCCGTCGGTGAGCTTGACGCCGTCGCAGGTCGCCTCAGCCACCGACGTGCCCATCCGCACGTCCACCCCCCGCCGGTTGAGCACCTTGTGCGAGGTGACGGACATCCGCTCGTCCAGCTCGGGCAGCACCCGGGGGGCGACGTCGAGCAGCATCCAGCGGGGCCGGACGGTCAGCCGGGGCCGTTGCGCGTGCAGCGCGTCGGTGAACAGCTGCCCGTGCGCGGCGACCTCGGTGCCGGTGTAGCCCGCTCCGACCACCACGAACGTGGAGCGGGCCTGCTGCTCCGCCGGGTCCTCGGCCTGCTCGGCCAACTCGACCTGGCGGACGATGTGGTCGTGCAGGTAGACGGCCTCGGGCAGGCCGCGGAAGCCGTGCGCGTACTCGGTGACACCCGGGATGGGCAGCAGCTTGTTGACGCTGCCCACGGCGAGCACCAGCCGGTCGTACGCCAGGCGGTTCTTCTCCCCCTCGGGCTGGGTGAAGCCGACCCAGCGGTTCTGCAGGTCGACGTGATCCGCCTCGCCGATCACCACCCGGACGCCCTTGAGGGTCCCGGTCAGCGGCACGGCGATGCGCCCGGGCTCGACCACCCCGGCGGCCACCTCGGGCAGCAGCGGCAGGTAGAGGAAGTAGTCGGTGGAGTTCAGCACCACGATCTCGGCCCGGTCCCGGGCGATCCGGCTCAACGTCTTCGCCGCGTGGTAACCGGCGAACCCGGCCCCCACGATCACCACACGAGGTTTCGTCATTGCGGGCCGTTTCCCGTCGCAGCCCGGGACAAACGTCGAAGCGCAGGCGCGCGGTCAGCTGCGCTCGAGCCAGACGTGACCGTTGGAGCCCACCGCGTCCACACCCCACTCCTGACCGAAGGCCCGCACCCGGTTGGCCGAGATCCGGCCGAACTCCGGTGGAACCGCCGGGTCGAGCACGAGCCGACCCTCGACCGGGTTGAGCCCCAGCATCGCGCGGACCAGCGCCAGCGGCGTGCCGGACGCCCATGCCTGCGGGCTGCAGGCGGTGGGATATGGGACGGCGAACAGCAGCCGTTGCCGGTCGGACCCGCTGAGCGCCTCGGGCAGCCGGTGGTCGAACTGCTCGGCCGCGTCGATCATCGCCAGGCTGATCCGGTTCGCCTCCTTCCGGTAGCCGTAGCGGGCCAGGCCGAGCGCGATCAGCGAGTTGTCGTGCGGCCAGACCGTGCCCAGGTGGTAGCCGAAGGGCCCGTAGAGGCGTTCCTCGGCGGACAGCGTCCGAATGCCCCAGCCGGAGAACATGTCGGGCGACATGAGCTGGCGCACCACCGCATCCGCCCGCCCCTGCGGCACGATCCCGCTCCACAGCAGGTGACCCATGCTGGACGTCTTGGAGTCGACCACGTTCTTGTCGCCATCGAGGGCCACCGCGTAGTAGCCGCCCCGCTCGTCGATCCAGAAGTCCCGGTTGAACCGCTCGTACAGGGTGCCGGCCTCGTCGCGCAGTCGTGCCGCCAGGGTGGGGTCGCCCAGCGGGCCGTCGAACAGCTCGGCCAGCCGCAGCTTAGCGTCGAAGGTGTAGCCCTGGATGTCGGCGGTCGCCAGCGGCAGCACCGGGATACGCCCGTCGGCGAAGCAGACGCCGTCCGGCGAGTCCCGCCAGCACTGGTTGCCCAGCCCTTCCGGGGACCGGGTGGCGTACTCCACGAAGCCGTCGCCGTCGCGGTCGCCGTACTCGTCGATCCACCGCAGCGCGGCCACCGCGTTGTCGCGCAGGTGCCGGACGGTCTCGTGGTCGGCGGTCCACCGCCAGTACTCCGAGAGCAGGATCAGCCAGAGCTGTGTGGCGTCGGCGGTGCCGTAGTAGGGGCCGTACGGCTTCTGGCCGGTACGGGTCAGCTCGCCGCTGCGGACCTCGTGCAGGATCTTGCCGGGCTCCTCGTCGGTGAAGTCGTCACAGGCGTTGCCCTGGAGTTTGGCGAGCGCGAGCAGCGTTCCCTTCGCCAGCGCCGGCCCGGCCACCAACGTCTGGTACGCGGTGATCAGCGTGTCCCGCCCGAAGAGGCTGAGAAACCAGGGCAGTCCCGCGCCGGGCAGCAGGATCCGCTGACCTTTGACCTCCAGTTCGAGCCGCAGCGCCGCCAGGTCGTCGCGGGACTGGCGGACGGTGCACTCCAGCGCCTGGCTGTCGCTGCGCAGCACGGCCCGGTCCTCGGTCCACCGGCGCAGCGGGTCTTCGGCCCGGCCTTGGACGACGTCGATGATGTCGCCCCGCACCGGTTCGACCACCCCCGGGCCCGGCGACAACGGCACCTGCAGGTCCACCAGCCAGTTGTCGCGCGGACGCAGGTGCAGGTCCCAGACCAGATCGTCCCCCTCGATCCGGTCCGCCGGGGTCGCGCAGCGCACCCGGGTCTCGGCGGTGAAGTCTCCGTTGCGGTAGGAGAAGCACAGCTCGGAGCCGTCGGCGGCGTGGTTGCGGACGATCTGCGCGGAGCGGTCCCGGACCACCGACTTGACCTCGAACAGGTCGGCGAAGTCCACGTCGACGGCCAGCCGCAGCTCCACCCGGACCGGCTCGGTCTGGTACGACACCATCTCCAGTCGCTCGTGGAAGCCGTCGCCGATGTAGCGCAACCGCCGGATGGCGAGACCGTTCGACGGCAGCCCGGGCAGCTCCGGGTTGGTGAGCACGTACTGCGCGGAGTAGTGCTCGAGGGTCTTGGCCCGCAACACCAGCAGCTGACCGCCGTTGACGGTGAGGGTCCAGCCGCTGATCAGGCGGGTGTCCAGGTGCACGAGCCCGCCGATGCTGCCCGGTGGCACGTCGCCGCGCGCGTCGGAGTACACAAACGTGGGGCCGCTGAGCACGGCGATCGAGTTGGGACCCAACTCGGGTGGCATCGCCCGCTGGTCGCCACTCACCCCCGTCGCGGGAGCCGTGCCGACGTGCGGGTTGGCGGGGGTCGCGCGTACGACAGCCATGACACCCACCGTAGGAACGACGGCCACGGAGTGTCATCACCCGGTCCGGGTGAAAGCTCACGCGACATCCACGTCTAGCGATATGGACAAACGTCACTATCGATGGGCAGGATGCCGTAATGGGATCAGACGACACCGGCGAGCGGCCCACGAGGCCGACCCGCCGCACCTTCCTGTCCGCCTCCGCCGCCGCCACCGCGGCGACCGCCGCCACCGTCGCGGTGCCCTCGCTGGCCGCGCCCGCGGCCGCCGACCCCGTCCCCGCCGGCCCCGGGCGGCCGGCCCGCGCGCAGCGCCCCGAGCGCGAGCTGCGCGACCTGTTACGCCAGGTCGACCCACGCCGGATCGAGGCGATCGTGCGTCGGCTGGCCGCCTTCGGCACCCGGCACACCCTCTCTGACCAGGACGACCCCCAGCGGGGCATCGGCGCCGCCCGGGACTGGATCTTCGCCCGTTTCCAGGAGTACGCGGCCACCTCCGGCGGCCGGATGACCGTCGAACTCCAGTCGTACGTGCAGCAGCCCGCCTCGCGGATCCCCACCGCCACCCGGATCACCAACGTGGTGGCCACCCTGCGCGGCGTGACCTCGCCGAACCGCACCTACGTCGTGACCGGCCACTACGACTCGCGGGCCACCGACGTGATGGACGCCGTCAGCGACGCGCCCGGCGCCGACGACGACGCGTCCGGCGTGGCCGTGGTGCTGGAGCTGGCCCGACTGATGGCCACCCGGCCCACGGCCGCCACTGTCGTCTTCGCCGCGGTCGCCGCCGAGGAGCAGGGCCTGTACGGCTCGGCGTACCTGGCCGCGCAGCTCAAGGCCGCCGGCGCGGACGTGCAGGGCATGTTCAGCGACGACATCGTGGGCAGCGGCACCGCCGACGACGGCACCCGCGACCCGTACGCGGTGCGACTGTTCGCCGAGGGGGTGCCGACCGCCGAGACACCGGCGGAGGCGACCACCCGGCAGTCCGTCGGCGGCGAGAACGACTCACCGTCGCGGCAGCTCGCCCGGTTCGTACGCGACGTGGCGGAGAACGACGCGACAGGCATGCGGGTGCGGGTGATCTACCGGCGGGACCGCTACCTGCGCGGCAGCGACCACATCTCGTTCCTGCGCGAGGGCTGGCCGGCGGCGCGGTTCACCGAGCCGAACGAGGACTTCGCCCACCAGCACCAGGACGTCCGCGTGCAGGACGGCCAGCAGTTCGGTGACCTGCCCGAGTTCTGCGACTTCGGGTACATCGCCCGGGTGGCGAGGGTCAACGGCGCGGCGCTGTGGTCACTGGCCCAGGCGCCCGGCACGCCCAAGGGCGCCATCATCGTGACCACCGACCTGACCAACAACACGACCCTGCGCTGGCAGCGCGGCGACGAGCCGGGCCTGGCCGGCTACGAGGTGGTGTGGCGCGAGACCACGGCCGCCGAGTGGCAGCGGGTGATCCCGGTCGGCGACGTCACCGAGGTCAGCATCGACCTGTCCAAGGACAACGTCTTCTTCGGCATCCGCGCGGTCAACCGAGCCGGCCTCCGCAGCCCGGTAGCCTTCCCCCGCCCCGGCAGCTGACCGCCCACCCCTCCCCCTTCCCCGCCCTCCCGCCGCCCCCGCCGTCCCGTCCCGTTGATCAAGAGGTTTGCGTCAC
>NZ_JBFAPG010000315.1:0-7658 GCF_040675595.1 Micromonospora sp. NPDC049580 | reverse complement strand
AGGTTCCCAAAGTGACCCCGGAGGTGGTCCCCAGCCGGACCACCGACCGGCCCAGCCAGCCCGAAGGGGGCCAGGTGCCAGAGGGCAGGCCCGCGATCATCGCCGCGGCCGCGCTCAATCACGCTACACACCGCCGCTCCCAATCTGCTCCCAATGTAAGCGGCAGGTACGACGAAGCCCGTTACCGGCTACTCCGGTAACGGGCTTCTGACCTGCACAAACTGAGAGCGGGCGATGCTGGTATCGAACCAGCGACCTCTTCGGTGTGAACTCTCGGCAGGCCGGTCGCGTCGGGCTCGATGCGAGGTCAGGCGACCTGTTGGCGCGCCTCTCGGCTCTGTTCGGCTGGCACGGTTGCTGTACTTCGCTGCTGTACTGCTGGCGTCAGACGAGGCGCTGGATGCGGACCTTCGGGCGCTCGTTCCTCAGATGGCTCTGCTTGTGCTGGTGGATCTGCTCGTCCCAGACCTCCTGGTCGTAGTCCGGGTCCGGTGGGATCCACCTGTGCGAGCCGTCGCTGTAGTGGAACTTCTCGTCGCCGGGCCGCAGGATGCTCACCGAAGCCAGCCGAGGAAGCGTCTGTGCAGCGCCGCCGCCGGCACCCAGGTCAGGTCCTCGGAGGCCCGCACCAGCTGGGCGCCTAGGTAGAGGGCCAGAGAGATCGGAGCGTCGTCGAACTCGGCGCGTAGCTCGCGCTGCCGCGCGCGGCAGGGCCAGGGCGCATCGCAGCCGCTGCAGCTCCAAATCGGCAGCACCGGGCCGTGCGTGGTCATGCGCGGCCTCCGAGCAGCGCCGTCACCAGAAACCGCGCCCGCCGGCTGGTTACCCGATCCACCTGCCAGCATGGGTACGACGTGAGCCGCGACCACCACACCCGGCAGCCGTTACAAAGGTCGTCTTTTCGGAGTAGACATACGACCAGGAGTTGCCGCTCCACCTCCTTACTCACTGCTCCTCCTCGACGGGCCAGTGCCCCCGGTTGATCGGGATGCGGTGTCGGATGCGACAGGGCAACTCCGCCCCGCAGCGGCAGATCCAGCTCCACTTCCGCCACGACCAAGCCGGGCGGTGTCGCCGTGCCAGGGTCATCGCGACGGCGATCAGGTACTGGTCGTAGGTCACTCGTCGCCGTGGTGGTGTCCTGTCCCGCATCACTGGCTCCCTCCACCGGGCAGCACTCCATGGCCGACCCCGAAACGACGGGACCGAATCTGGAACGTTCGGTAACTGCGACGCTACGATCACGACAACGGCGGTTGGACTCACCCGCAGTACGAGTGAGCAGGCCAGACGAGCTGCCGCAGCATTGGTTTCACGGCGAAACGTCGACCACGGGTCAACGTAGGGATGACGCATGAGAGGTCCCGGACGATCGGTACCGCATCGCGGCGAGGTGACCGGCTACCTGTTCAAGCTGATCCGGGAGTCCATCCCGCTCAGCCAGGAGCAGCTCGCCGTCGACCTGGACGTCGACCGCGTGACCGTACAGAGCTGGGAATCCGGGCGCCGGCCATTCACCGCGGTACCGCTCGGGCAGGCGATCGCCGTCCGACGCCGGCTCGGACGGCTCGGCGCGAACACACTCCTGCTCGCAGCACTTGACGATGCCGCCGAGGCGGATCTCATCCTCGCCGCGGTCCTCAACGAACATGTGGACCGCTGCGACATCGCCGAACAGCCGCTGGGCTGGTCCGTACTCACCCACCGTCTGACCGACTTGATCCTCTGGGCCGTCCTCGGGCAGACACCGACCTTCGCCAGAGGACTACCCATCGCCCCTCCCCGGCGGGGTCCAGTCGCATCCGGGCCGACCCTGCCCGTCGACGAGCAACGTGCGTTCTTCGCTCACCTTCACGTGCTCGCCGATCGCGCCGCAGCCGGACGGCATCGGAACGTGCTGCTACACCGGCAAGCCTGCTTCCTTGCCGGCATGGACCCCACCAAGGCAGCAGCAGGTTGGCTCACCCAGACCACCACCCGAGCACACCGAACGACCACCTTTCGCACCTGGTCGCCGCTGTGGCCCGACGCCCGCTCCGTCGTCACGTCCCTCGCTAACCAGGGCGACCCTGAACCGTTACGGGATTTCATCGCTCGCGCACATCCCGACGACGCCTGCGAGCGAGCAGCCCTCAACTACTCGGCCTACTGGGTGGGCGAGATCCCGTACCGCCACCGCGACGACTCCTTCATGCCCGAAGCGCTCGCTGACTGGCGTGGCTCAATCCTTCTTCGGCACCTGGTCCAGCGCCTCGATCCAGGGCATCCGTTCGTCGATCTCAACATCCACAACGTCTGGGCTCTGCTGGCCGCACGACGCGGCCTCGCTCTCGACGACCTCGCCGCAACGAGGGCGCTCCTCGACCGCAGTGTCCCGCTGCTCCTGGACAGTGACCGGATCTCCGCGCAGTCGCGGCAGGAACTAACCTCTATCGTCTACAGCCTGCGGGCGGACGGATTCACCGGCACAGGGACGGGCAGATGACCGACGATCACGAAGCCGGCGGAGCGATGAACTTCATCTTCGAAGCTGGCGTCCTCAAACGCGCCGCCCGGACCGGCTGGTGGTTCGCTGGCGTCAAGCACCCCGAATCCATCGCCGAACACTCGTTCCGAACGGCGCTCATCGGAATGATGCTCGCCGCTATGGAGGGCGCGGACCCGGCCCGGGTGTCGATGCTGTGCGTTCTGCACGACACCCAGGAAACCCGGATCACCGACATCCCGCACATCGCCAAGCGCTATCTCACCGCCGTACCCAGCACCGCCGTCACCGCCGACCAGGTGGCCACCTGTCCACCGGCCGTCGCCGACGTCATCACCGCCGCAGTCGCCGAATACGAAGCTGGCGAGACACTAGAAGCTGTCGTCGCTCGCGACGCTGACAAGCTGGAGTGCCTCGTCCAAGCCGTCGAGTACCGCCATCAAGGTATCGACAACGTGCAGCGCTGGATCGACAGCTCGCGAGCCGCTCTGAAGACCGCCAGCGCCCACCGGCTTGCCGACGCCGCTCTCAGCGGACAACCCCTGGCCTGGCTCACTCCCCCGCCGCAGGAGTAAGCGTTACCACTTGGCGTTATATTGGTCACGGTGCCGGGCATAGGCATCCGAACTGGACGAGACACGCTTCGACCTGGACCGGCGCTAGCCATGGTTGGTCATCATTTGCCACCGCCGGCCCCCGTTAGACGGCCCGCGAACGGCGTGATCTTGATGCTGAATCTAGCCATCTGGCGCTCGACCTCTTCGGTGTGAACGCGGGCACGCAGCATCATCGGGTGTCGTCCGGTGCTGTTCCGTGCCGCTGACCCTGGCCGCCATGTATACCCCTGCGATCGGTTGTCGCCTGGCGACGGCGTTTTCGCTGCCTTCTCGCTGCCCTACACGGCGGCGGCCGGGTCGACATGGTCCCTGGTGGCCTGGTTCGGCCTGGCGTTGCACCGGCTGGTGGGCCGTGGGTGGCCCGGGGCGCTGCCTAATCCTGATGTCCTGGCCGTAGGTGCTCCGACTGCGGGTCATAGCAGACAAGGCCATGCTCGGCGGCCAGCCTAGCGGCTTCGGCCGACAGCTCTCCGGCTACTGAGTAGGGCATCGTCAGGTAGATCATCGGCCCAGACGCGTCATTGAGCAGCGAGCCGCAGCTAGAGGTACTGCCGCCAGTCATGGCGTCCCAGCGGTCGGCTAGCGCTTCCGCGTAGGAACGGATGCGCGGGGTCGGATCGAACTGTTCACCCTCCATGTACTCCTCGTAGATCTGGTCGTAGGCCGTGCCGGCTTCAACGTCGTCTCCGGGCTCCGCGCCCTCCCACACCGCCAGGTCGTAACTCATGCCGAGAGTTTGCCGTCTGGATGGAACCGTCACCGCCCCTGCCTTGCAAAGGCGGCTCGGGGCCGTGGACGCTTGCCGATCGATGCCAGCGACTGTCGTTGGGGTCAGGCAGGTTGCCGTCCAGTGCCAACCGCTGCCGACCTTGCTCGTCCGGCTTGCTGACTTCCTGCTGACTCTGTCTGGCCCGGACCTCTCGCTTACAAGTTCTGGGCGCTCCATCCGGCCGGGTCTGTCCGCATCCGCGACCTCGGGCGAGGGTCCATCCCTCGCCGTCCAGGGCTGCCCTCGTCTCGCCATGTCGCTGTCAACGTTGCTGTCGGCTGCCGTCTCGCAGCCACCCGGTACGAGGCAACAGAATCGAGGAACATCTCAGAGCCGCTCCTCACCTGAACCGTCCGATCAAGTTGTAACCGTCGCCTAGGATGGCTGCGCATACTCTCCTGGGAGCCTAAGTGAGCAGAAGCAGACGACGCGCGGACGAAAGCCGGCTTACTCGCGTTTTCGGCCTTTGGCAGGCGATAGCAGTGGCGACGATTGCTGCTGCAGGAACGATCGTGGTTGCGGTCGTCAGCCGCCCATCGGAGGGAACGACGCTTTCCATCAATCGCCTTTCTGTAATTACTGAAGCACCGCCCCCTCGCTATCGGTTGATTTCTGACGGCGACGTAAAGAACCTGCCATCAGGGTGGGTCATATTCTTAGTAGGTGAACGAAAATCCACACCCACCCCGCAATCCTCCTTCAAGTGGGTTGTTTCAGATATAGCTTTGATTGATGGAAGCCGGTGGCGTGTATCTTGGCGAAGCACTGACTCGCTTGAAGGAGTTGAGTGGTCTGCCGTTGCGACCAAGAATGAATGTCTCGGCGGAGCATGCAGTCCGCTTTGGATGGCAACAGTCGCCTATGCCCTAGAAACCTATGGCCTCGACTGGATAAGGGAATCTGGGGGCATTACTGCTTCGATCTGAAGGAACTAACAGCCGTCGATGAGCTGCGCCAGGAGCAGGGCTGAACTGCCCGGCCGATCCACGGCAGTCCACGGGTCCATCGTTGCTCGCCCGCATCGTCACCCAGTTGGTCACTCAAGTCAGGTGTCAGAGGGCGTCTGATTCACGTATTTTGCGAGTGATGCTGTCTTCAGGTGTCTCGCCAGGTTGGGGTGGTTTCGTCGGCGATGCGTTTGGTGAGGTTGTCGATCATCGCGATGCGGATCATGCTGGCGGAGTTGTCGGGTAGTGCTTCGTAGTCGCGGGCGAGGCGTCGGTGTTGCATGATCCAGCCGAGGGTGCGTTCGACGACCCAGCGGCGTTTGACCACGGAGAATCCTTTGGCCTGCGGGTCTTTGGTGACGACGTCGACGTCGATGCCGAGGGTGGCGCCGTGTTCGATGACCTTGTTCTTGAAGCCGGCGTCGACCCAGGTCTTGGCCAGGGCGGGGTGGGTGGCTTTGGCCTGGTCGAGCAGGTCAATGCCGATGGTGTTGTCGCTGGTGCTGGCGGCGGTGACGACGACGGCGAGGAGGAGGCCGAGGGTGTCGGTGATGATGCCGCGTTTGCGTCCGACGATCTTCTTGCCGGCGTCGATGCCCTGGGTGGGCAGGGGTGCCTTGGTGGAGGTCTTCACGCTCTGGCTGTCGATGATGCAGGCCGACGGTTGCGCGGTGCGTCCGGCCTTGGTGCGGGTCAGTCCGGTGAGCTGGTAGTTGAGCTGGGTGAAGATGCCGTCGGTGGTCCAGGCGGTGAAGTAGCCGTAGACGGTCTGCCAGGGCGGGAAGTCGTGTGGCAGGTAGCGCCAGGCGATGCCGGTGCGGTTGACGTACAGGATGGCGTTGACGATCTCGCGGAGGTCGTGGGTGGCGGTGCGTCCGCCGACGCCGGCGTCGGTGCGGGCCTGACGCCAGGCGTTCAGGGGCGGTGCGATCAGCGCCCAGCGGGCGTCGGACAGGTCGGAGGGGTAAGCCGGTCGCTCAACCATGGCATAGGTCTACTGTGGACGAGTTGCAGTGGATCGCACCCGCAGTCCGACGATACGAGTGCTTTTCTGAACCAGACGCGTTCCGCGGAACGAAGCTGGCATATCGATGCGACATCAGTCAGGGCAAATAGTGCGGATAGCCACGAGTCGTCGGCTTGCTGACCTGGCAGCCAGCAAGCCGAATGCCGTCGATCCCAGGCAGAAACGATCAAAACGCCCAGTCAGACGTTGAAGCGGAACTAAAAGGCGCGATCTGCTCACCAGCGGGAACGGTGCCCGACACCTGCTCACGCGCCGCCTCAGGCTGCCATCGCTGGTCGCCGGTTGACGACGTTTCACGCTGTCTTGTGCCCCCTGTGCGCCCCAAAACGCCGAAGGTGGCCGGTGGCTCGTGAGGTGCGCCGACGGGCAGCAGCAGCCCTTAGCTTGGCGCGCCTATGGGTGCCCCACCGAGTTCTTCTGGCGGTTCACCTCTAACGTCCCTCGCGCGAGACAGCCTTGCTTCCTCGGCGCGGAGATGATCGAGTTCTTCTCGGTTCCTATCAATGATCACGTCCAACATCGCGAAGTACTGCCGCACCGCGTTGCGAATCCGCCCCATTGCGAGCATAAGACTACCCCCCGCAACCAGCACGCCAAAAGCTAGGTAAAGGAAGGAATAAATACCAGAAGGCAACAGCGTTGAAATAAATATGATCGAGATTGAAACTAGGCCAACTATAAGTAGCCTGAATAGCTGGAATAACGTAAAAAAGAATCGCCACGTCAGCATTTCAGGTGCTAGATGCCGGACTTCATCTCTCTCCTTCGTCTTGCGTTCAAGCTGCCGCGCCTTATAGCTATCACTGTAACGTGAGAGCAGCTTTTGCGTCGGGCCCGTTGCTAGATTGGCGAATATCGAAAGCGGTACAGCAAGAGCCAGTCCCAGCCAAAACGCTTCGTCCAATTGACAGCCTCCCACTACCGTGGATTTGGATCCTACCCCTTCGCCACCCTCTACACAGCATGGCGTGAAACGCTCCTGCCGAGCATGCCCGACTTAGGCGAATTTCAGTTCGTCAGTTTCCCAATCCAAATGCCGAGGAATAGGAATATCGCGCTAACGATGGCATTGGTCACCAACGCGTCCGCGTTACGCTTCATCCACGGCGGAGCCTCCGCGCGTGTCCTGGTATTTATAGTGTTGCGAGCATAGAGGTAACCCAAAGATGCGGTGGCCAAGCTTGAAGGAATTGCAAGCCAGGCGACAGCAGAGGGGAGGTCGTTTTGCCTCGCGTAGTCCACTCCACCCGCCACGGCAACAACGGTCATTGCAATGGCAGCCACCGAGAGCACTCCCGTCACCACAGCTATCGAGGCGGATGACCGCATTGTGCGTACACCGCCAAACTTCCGGCAGCGATTCGCAATTTGGGTAATCTCCGCCGCCATGCCACGTTCTTGCAAGTTGGGATCAAGAACTTGCAGGTACGCGCCAGAGCCTTTGATTACTAGTTGAACGCGCCCACCCTCAGCGACGAAATGGAGGCTTTTGATCCTCGGCTCTTTTAATTGGGCAAGGTCTGCGACTTTGTCTATTTGGTATTTATCCGTCAGAATAAATACTTCCGCAGCAGCCTCTTGCATCACTGACTCTATTTGCTCTAGATCATCGCGCCATAGGCGCATGGATCCTAGAAACACGTTTAGAGTGCGGGGTTCAAGCTCGCGAACGGCCATGGATCGCGATCATATCGAACATGCGCAACGTCCACTCGTTGCCACTCGTCAGCCATCCCGTCTGCCGTCGACCCGCCCTCCTGGGGAGCGGGCCGCCGCCCGGCCCGCCCCCCGCCAACCGGCGGGGGGGCCCGGG
>NZ_JBFAPG010000314.1:0-7691 GCF_040675595.1 Micromonospora sp. NPDC049580 | reverse complement strand
GCCGCCCCTGAAAGGGTGTTGCCCGATCGGTGAACCACCTGCGGGCTGCCGGCGAACCGCCGGCCGCGCCGGTGCATCACCGGCGAGCCGAAAAGTGCCCGCTAGAAACGGTCGACAAACTGTGAGTCGAGCCACTCGCGGAAGCGCTGCACCCAGTCGCCGTCGGTGGTCGGCCAGTCGAACTGACCGGTCATCGCCAGCACGCCGATCACCACCGCCGCGAGGCCGATGAGCACACCGAACAGGGCGTCGGTCTTGCCGGCGACGTGCCTGCGGCGGGTGGCCATCAGGCCGAGCACCGAGAGCACCGCGCCGAACGCGCCGAGCCCGATGCCGTACCCGGCCAGGGTGCCGGTCAGCACGAACAGCGCACCGGCGACGGAGACGATCAGGCCGAGGGTGGCGAGCAGGCTGGCCCGTGGCTTCGGGCCGCGCGTCACCGGCGGCTCCGGCTCGGTGTGGCCGGGGGTGGGGTCGACCGGGCGGTCGGTCGCGACGCGGTCCGTCGGGTCGGGTCGCGGGGTCGTCCGGTCGAGGTCCGTGTCGCTCTCGGGGCGTCGGGTCGTGCGGTCGCGGTCGAGGTCGGTGTCACGCTCGATGGTCGGGGCGGTCGCCGCGGCGCTGCTCGCCCGGGTCGGGCCGTCCGACCGGACCGCGCCGGGCCGGGAGTCGCCCTCCACCGGGCGGGCGGTGGCGGCGCGGGCCACGGCCGCGCGCTCCGCGGCACGCCGCTCGGCCTCGCCGACCTGGTCGCCGGTCGCCGTCGTGCTGCGGTACGTCGTCTGGTCGGCGTCCCGGTCGGTTGCCACCGGTCGGCCGGTGACGTCGTCGGGCCGGCCGGTGTCGGTGACCGCAGTGCTGCTGTCCCGGTCGGCGACCGGGGTGTCGTTGCCGTCGACGCGCCCGTCGAGGTTCTCGTCCCGCGTCGGCGCCGGCTCGGACCGGCGGGACAGCGAAGGAATCCTGACCACTACACACCTCCTGATGAATGCGTGGTGGCCGACGAAACGGGTGGCACCCACGCGGTACCGCCCTCAACTACCCCGTTGGGCGTTTCCTGACACCAATTCCGGGTACGCCCATCACGCGCGGACCGCCCTGCCCGGCACCGGGGCGGCGCTCAGCACCCGCAGCCCGGCCCGCTGCACGTACAGCTCCCGCTTGTCGACGGCCAGGCCCTTGGCGTCCAGCACGTAGCCGGTCAGCCAGACCCACCCGTGGTACGTGGGGCGCGCGTCCACGCTCACCAGTCGCAGCCGCAGCTCGCGGTCGCCGGAGAACTGCACCGAGCAGGCCGCCCCGATCAGCAGGAGGTCGCCGGGCTTCAGCTCGGTCACGTCGGCCAGTGCCCACGGTTGATCGGGATGCGGTGGCGGACCCGGCAGGGCAGCTCCGCGCCGCAGCGGCACACCCTGCGCCAGCGCGTCCAGCTCCAGACCGGCCGATGCCGGCGGGCGAGGGTCAGCGCGGTGACCAAGAGGTATTCGTTGTACGACACGCGCACCGCGGCATCCTTCCCGCCGAATTGCTGCCAACGCCATTCCCGGCGTTCTTTTCCGGCCCCCGATACGTGACAGCCTGTTCCACGCTGGCCCCCTTGTGCAACAACTCCACCCCGTCCTACTCTCAAGCCGTATTGACGCACGAGGAATGGAAAAGAAATGTGTGCGGGGCGAAACAATCGGTGTTGCAGGAAGAGTGCGGTGATGTTGCATGACGGATGAAACAGGCGGGTCCACGGTCCCTCGACGACAGCTCGGCCGGCTGCTCACCCAGCTCCGCGAGGACGCCTCGGTGACTCTGGACGCCGCGGCCGCGGCGCTGGACTGCTCGCGGCAGAAGGTGTGGCGCATCGAGAAGGGGCTGGTCCCGGTGCGCGTGGTGGACGCCCGAGCGATGTGCGCTCTCTACCGGGTGCCCGACGATATGCGGGAGATCGTTGCCGCGCTCGCGAAGGAAACTCGTGCCAAAGGGTGGTGGCATTCGTACGGCGATGTCGTCCCGTCGTGGTTCTCGCTGTACGTCGGCCTGGAATCGTCGGCGAGTCTGATTCGCCGATACGACTCCGAGCTGATCCCCGGCCTCCTGCAAACCCGCGAATACGCCAGCGAGCTTTTCCGCCGCAAGAACCCGACCATGAGCGCGCAGGATCGGGAGAAGCTGGTCGAGGTCCGGTTGCAACGGCAGGGCATCCTCGTCCGCCGGCTGCCGACCGCGCCTGTCCTGCGGGTCGTCCTGAGCGAAGCGGTGCTGCGGCGCACGATCCCCGACCGGCGGGCGATGGTGGGGCAGTTGCGCCACCTGCTCGACGCGGCACTGCTGCCGAACGTCAGCCTGCGGGTGCTGCCGCTCGCCGCCGGTCCGCCGCTGGCCAGCGAGACCGGCACGTTCGTCCTGCTGGGCTTCCCGCAGGCGTTCGGGAGGGCGTCGACCGAGCCGACTACCGTCTACCTGGAGAACATCACCGGAGCGCTCTATCTCGACAAGCCAGCCGAGGTGGCCGCCTTCGAACATGTCTGGTCTGATCTGGAGACGCTGGCGTCGACTGAGGCAGAATCAGAGAAAATGATCACTTCGATCATCGAGGAGCATCATGACTGACCTGGCCGGTGCCACCTGGCGCAAGAGCACCCGCAGCGGCGGGAGCGGCGGTGACTGCGTCGAGGTGGCCGACAACCTCCCCGGCGTCGTTGCCGTACGCGACAGCAAGGCCCCGTCCGGGGCCGCCCTGGTCTTCCCTCCGCGCGCCTGGGCGTCGTTCGTGGCCGACGTCAAGGAGCAGCGCCTGGGCTGACGTGACCGCACTGCTCATTCGGCCCGGCCGGCTGCCGCTGACTATCCTTGGGTCCCGTGCCAGAGGGACACACGATTCATCGCCTGGCGGCCCGGCACGCCGAGCTGTTCGCCGGGGACAAGCTGCACGCCGCCAGCCCGCAGGGCCGCTTCGCCGAGGGCGCGGCCCGGCTGTCCGGCACGGTCCTGGAGAGCACCGAGGCGTACGGCAAGCACCTCCTGCACCACTACGCCGGCGAGCTGACCCTGCACGTGCACCTCGGCCTGTACGGGAAGTTCACCGACGGGCCGGGGGAGCCGCCCGAGCCCGTCGGCCAGGTACGACTGCGGCTGGCCAGCGACCGGCACTGGCTCGACCTGCGCGGGCCGACCGCCTGCGAGCTGTTCACCCCGCCCGAGGTCACCGCCCTGCGCGAGCGCCTCGGGCCGGATCCGCTGCGCGCCGACGCCGACCCCGAGCGGGCGTACGCCCGGATCTCCCGCAGCCCCACGCCCCTCGCGGCGCTGCTGCTGGACCAGTCGGTGGTGGCCGGCACCGGGCTGATCTTCGTGACCGAGGCGCTGTTCCGGGCCGGGTTGTCGCCGACGATGCCGGGCCGCAACCTGACCCGCGCCGGCTGGGACGCGCTCTGGGTCGACCTGGTCGAGCTGATGCGCCTCGCCCTCCGGCAGGGGCGGATCGACACCGTGCGCGACGCGCACCTGCCGGAGGCGATGGGCCGCCCGCCGCGGGTCGACCGCCACGGCGGCGAGGTGTACGTCTACCGCCGCCCCGGCGCGCCCTGCCACATCTGCGGCACCGAGGTCAGTCGCGGGGAACTGGCCGGCCGCAACCTCTACTGGTGCCGCACCTGCCAGGCCGGCTGACCGGCCGCCGCCCGCGCTTGATCGCGGGATGCGGGGCCAGCGTGGCCGCCGGCCGGGCGTCACTCGCCGTCGAGCAGCCAGCGGACCACCTCGATCTGGTGCGGAAAGACGACCTCGCCGTCGATGCTCCAGGCCATCGTGTGGCCGATCGTCCAACCCCGGACCCGCTCGGCGTCCAGCCCGAGGTCGGTGCTGAGCCGGTGCAGCCGGTGCCGGACGGCGGCCGGCGAGTGGCCCAGCTCCGGACCGCGCACGAGCGGCACGACCGAGAACTCCCGCTCACCGCTCAGCGGCTTCGGGTCGATCACCAACCAGGGCTCGCGGTCGGCGGCGAGCACGTTGCCGGCGTGCAGGTCCTGGTTGACGAGCACCTGCTCGCCCTGGCTCGACGCCAGGTCGACGAGCAGGGCGCACGCCGCGTCGAGCAGCCGCCGCTCGTACGGCCGGCCGGCCCGTTCCCAGCTCCGGGGAATCCGGTCGAGCCAGCCGGCGGCCTCCTCGGCGAGTGGGGTGAACGGCGTGCCGGCCGGCCGCCAGAGCCGGGGCAGCACGTGGGTCGCCGCGTCCAGTGCCCGGTCCAGCGGCAGCTCGTACAGCGGCGTGCCGGGTTGGCAGCGTTCCACCAGCAGGGCGTGCCGTTGCGGGTCGTGTGCGAGCAGCCGGACCGCGCCGTCGCCGTCCCAGTGGGCCAGCGCGTGGGCCTCGTGCTGGCTGTCCCCGGTCGGGAACTGGAGCTTGAGCACCGCCGCCGTGCCGTCGGGCAGGTCGGCGGGGAGCGCCAGGGAGGCGTACGCGTACCGGAAGGGCGGGCCCAGTCGCAGCGACCACCGCTCGGCGCACTCCGCCAGCAACGTCGGAAGTGTGGCCAGCCAGGCCCGGCCGACCGCTGACCCCCGTATCCAGCCCAGTCCCTCCGGCAGATCCATCCAGCCTCCCGTGGCATCCACCGTGCCACCACGGTGTTGGCGTGCCGGGTCCACTGTGGCTAGCGTGGGACCCGTGCGGATTGGCGTGACCGTACCGAACTTCGCCCCGGGCACCGATCCCGAGCCCGAACGTGCCTGGCGGACCCTTGCGGCCGTGGCCGCGTACCACTCATCTCAGGAGGACCGATGACACCCGAGGACGAGACCTTTCTCCGCCGCGCCGTCGAACTCGCCAACCAGGCGGGGGCCTCCGGCGAACGGCCGTTCGGCTCGTTGCTTGTCGACGCCGACGGCACCGTTCTGATCGAGGATCACAACACCGTGGTCTCGGACGCGGACATCACGGCTCATCCGGAACTGAAGCTGGCCCGTTGGGCCGCTCGGGAACTCTCGCGCGACGTGGCCGCCCGCACCACCATGTTCACCAGTTGCCAGCCCTGCCCGATGTGCGCGACAGCGATCGACCGGTCCGGCCTCGGTCGGGTGGTGTACGCCCTGTCCGGCGAGCAGTTCGAGGAGGTCAAGCCGGCCACCACCCCGGCGCTGCCTCCGGTCCGCTACGAGGGGCCGGCGCTGTTCGACGAGGCGCGCCAGCCGATCGACAACTACTACTAGCCGCAGCGCACCGGAAGTTGACAGTGGCCCGGCCGCCGGAGCAGGGTTGATGAGTGACAACGATGTCAACGGACAAAAAGGGATAATGGCCCCTCATGATTCCCTCCGTGTCGCACCGCGGTCGGACGGCCGGCTCCCGGCGTACCGTAAGCGGGTTTCCGGCGCGGACCCGGTTCGTCCGCCGATCCTTGCCGTATGCCCCTTCGCTCCTCGACGGTGACCAGCTGAGATGACCGACGTGCCCCGCTCCGACACCGAAACGACCCCTGCCCCGGCAGGGTCACCCGACCTGCCCGACCTGGACGGGTTCCTCGCCGACCAGACCCACACGCTGCTCGACACCGCCCGTCGCGCGGTCCGCCCCGAGGGCGGGTTCTGGTGGCTCACCGACGACCGCACCCCGGACCGTGGCGAACCTGTCTACACGTGGATCACCTGCCGGATGACCCACGTGGCCGCGCTCGCCCACCGCAACGGCGACCCGGATGCCGCCGCCCTCGTCGACCACGGCGTCGCCGCGCTCAGCACGCTGCTGCGCGACGACCGGTACGGCGGCTGGTTCGGTGCCGTGGACCAGCAGGGCACGCCGACCGACGAGCGCAAGGCCGGCTACGACCACGCGTTCGTGCTGCTCGCCGCGTCCAGCGCCGCCCGGGCCGGACGACCCGGCGCGGACCGCCTGCTCGCCGACGTGCTCGCCGTGGTGCGGGACCGGTTCTGGGACGACGACGCGGGCGCGGTCCGCGAATCGTGGAACCGGGACTGGACGGTCACCGAGGACTACCGCGGCGCCAACAGCAGCATGCACATGGTCGAGGCGTTCCTCGCCGCTGCCGCCGCCACCGGCGACGCGAGCTGGACCGACCGGGCCCTGCGGATCGCCACCCACCTGGTGCACACCGAGGCCGCCCGGCACGACTGGCGGCTGCCCGAGCACTTCACGGCCGACTGGACGCCCCTGCTCGACTACAACCGGGACCAGCCCGCCGACCCGTTCCGGCCGTACGGCTCGACGATGGGCCACTGGCTGGAGTGGGCCCGGCTGCTGCTGGAGCTGGAGGCGGTCCTGCCGCAGCCACCGGCCTGGCTGCTCGCCGACGCCCGTACCCTCTTCGCGGCCGCCGTGCGGCGCGGCTGGGCGGTCGACGGCGCCGACGGCTTCGTCTACACGATCGACTGGGACGACCGGCCGGTGGTGCGCTCCCGGATGCACTGGGTGCTGGCCGAGGCCATCGGCGCGGCGATCACCCTGCACCGCCGCACCGGGGACGCGGTCTACGCCGACTGGTACCGGGTCTTCTGGGCGTACGCGCGCCGCTACCTGATCGACGGCACCGGCTGGCGGCACGAGCTGGACGAGCGGAACCTGCCCACCGACACGGTCTGGCACGGCCGGCCGGACGTCTACCACGCCTACCAGGCGGTGCTGCTGTCCCGCTCGGCCGGCGCGCTCGGTGGTCCCGGCCCGCTCGCCCCCGGCGCGGTGACCGCATGATCGTGGTGGCGGGCGAGGCCCTCATCGACCTGGTGGTCACCGCCGAGGGGCAGCGGGCGGTGCCGGGTGGGTCCCCGGCGAACGTGGCGGTCACCCTGGCGCGGCTCGACGAGCCGGTGCGGCTGCTGGCCCGGATCGGCCCCGACGAGTACGGCCGGCAGATCGCCGAGTACCTGGCGGCCAACCGGGTGGACCTGCGGTGGGCGGTCCGCGCCGAGGAGCCCACCTCGGTGGCGGTCGCCACCCTGAACACCACCGGGCAGGCCAGCTACGAGTTCCGACTCGACGGCGCGGCGGACTGGCAGTGGACCCCGCAGGAGCTGCCCGACCTGGCCGGCTCGTCGGCGACGGCCCTGCACACCGGGTCGCTGGCGCTGGCGCTCGCGCCCGGCGCGCAGGTGCTGGAGGGCCTGCTCTCCCGCGAACGCGACAGTGACGGGCTGACCATCTCGATCGACCTCAACCTCCGCCCGAGCATCGTCACGGACCGGGCCGCGGAGCAGGAGAGGACACGCCGCCAGATCCGCCTCGCGCACCTGGTCAAGGCCAGCGACGAGGATCTGACCTGGCTCTACCCGGACCGCTCGGTGGGCGACGTGCTTGCCGAATGGCGCGAGGCCGGGGTGCCCTGTGCGGTGGTCACCCGGGGCGGCGAGGGCGCGTGGTTGCTCGCCCCGAACGGTTCACTGCACGAACAACCGGCGGTACGCACCACAGTGGTCGACACCGTCGGCGCCGGCGACTCGTTCACCGGTGGCCTGCTAGCCGCGCTGGCCGACATCGACGCGCTCGGTGACCGGCCGGCCGACCGGCTCGCCGCCGTGACCGAGTCGCAGTGGACGACGGTGCTAAGCCAGGCGGCCACGGTGGCCGCGCTGACCTGCGCCCGCCGAGGCGCCAGCCCTCCGACCCGAGCAGAAGTCGAAGCCCTCCTGACCACGGCAACCTGACCCGCTGCCCTGCCCGGGGCGATCATGGACTTGTGGTGGGCGTTT
>NZ_JBFAPG010000313.1:0-7693 GCF_040675595.1 Micromonospora sp. NPDC049580 | reverse complement strand
TACGCCGGGCGCTCGACCTGGATCCGGACGTGCCGATGGTGCTCTGCGACGCCCGGGACCGGCAGTCCGGCAAGCTGGTGTTGATCTCCCGGGTCAGGCGGCCGGCACCGGCTCACCGCGCTGCCGGGCCACGTGCTCGACCAGGGAGATCAACACCAGCTTGCCGGACTGCCGGTCCCGGGCGTCGCAGAGCACCATCGGCACGTCCGGATCCAGGTCGAGCGCCCGGCGTACGGTCTCCAGCTCGAACCGACGGGTGTCCTCGAAGCAGTTCACGCCCACCACGAACGGGATGCCACGCTGCTCGAAGTAGTCGATCGAGGGGAAGCAGTCGGCCAGCCGCCGCGTGTCGGCGAGCACCACCGCGCCGAGGGCGCCGAAGGCCAACTCGTCCCAGAGGAACCAGAACCGGTCCTGGCCGGGGGTGCCGAACAGGTACACCTGAAGGTCGTCGTTGATGGTGATCCGGCCGAAGTCCATCGCCACCGTGGTGGTCGACTTGCCCTCCACCCCGGAGATGTCGTCGGTGCCCACGCCGGCGTCGGTCAGCACCTCCTCGGTCTGCAACGGTCGAACCTCGCTCAACGCGCTCACCAGCGTCGTCTTGCCGGCACCGAAGCCCCCGGCGATGAGGATCTTCAGTGCCAGCGGGACGGTGACCGAGGTGCCCGCCTGGTCATAGCGCACGGAGTCCACTGACCACCGCCTTGAGGATGTCGTCGTCGGGAAGGTCGCTGCCGGCCGGCGGCTCGTGCACCGCGACCAGCCCCTGAGCGAGGAGGTCACCGAGCAGCACCCGGATCACGCCGACCGCGAGGTCCAGCTCGGCCGCCAGCTCGGCCACCGACACCGGGCGACCTGCCAACGTGACCAGCCGCCGGTGCTCCGGCGGCAGCTGCGGGTGAGCCGCCAGGTCGAGGTCCGAGCCGGCCAGCACGAACGCGACCAGGTCGAACCCGTCGGCGGCCGAGCGCACCCGGCCGCCGGTGAGCGTGTACGGGCGGACCACCGGGCCCGCGTCGCCGTCCAGCCACTCGTGCTGGGGGCCGGGCGGCTCAGCCCGCATCACCGGCATCCGTCACCGGTCGGGCGGCGGCGGTGAGGTTCTCCCCCACGCGAATGACCAGCATCGCCATCTCGTACGCGACCAGGCCGATGTCCGCGTCGGCGTCGCTCACCACGGCCAGGCAGGCACCCTGCCCGGCGGCGGTGACGAAGAGGTACGCCGACTCCATCTCCACCACCGTCTGCCGGACCGGACCGCCGTCCACGTGCCGGCTCGCGCCCCGGGCCAGGCTGGAGAAGCCGGCGGCGAGCGCGCAGAGGTGCTCGGCGTCGGAGCGCTCCAGCTCGGCCGAGGCGCCGAGCAGCAGCCCGTCGGCGGAGAGCACCACCGCCTCCCGGGCGGCCGGTACCCGTTGCACCAACTCGTCGAGCAACCAGTCGAGGCTGGCGCTCTGCTTCGTCGTTTGCCGCACTAGGCGTCCCTCTCAGTCGCGGTCGGAGGTTCGGAGGCCGTCGGAGGCGCCACAGCCGGGCCTGCCACAGCTGGGCCTGCCACAGCCGGAGTCGTGCCCGCGCGGTTCGCCGGAGCGGTCGTGCCGGGCGCACCGCGCCGAGCGGCCGAGCCCGGGGCGACGACGGTGGCCCGGCCGCGTGCGGTGCCGGCCTGGAGAGCCGCCATCACCCGGCGTACCTCCTCCGGCGAACGTGGCGTCGGCGCGTCGGTGACGGTGGACCGGGGCAGGGCGGTGGGGGTACGCCGTCGCACCCGGCGGGGCAGCCCCTCCAGGTCGTCAGTCGTCCCGTCGGAGGACGACTCGCCGTTGGCGCCCGGCGCGTCCGTGCCCGCCCCACCGGCGCCCGGTCCGTCGGCGGACGGGCGGTCGGGCGTCGGGCCCGTGGGTAGGGCGAGAGTGGGCAGGTCATCGGTGGCGGTCGCGGCCACGGCTGGGCTGGTACGGCCGGCGCGGGGCCGGGGCACCGCGCCTCGGCGCACAGGTCGGGCCAGGCGCCGGTCGCCCGCGGTGGCGGCCAGCGTGGCGGGGTCGGGGCCGGCCGGCGGCTCGGTGGTGACCAGGTCGGTGGGGACCAGCACCACGGCGGTGACGCCGCCCGCCTCGGAGGGCCGCAGCCGTACGCGGACGGCGTGCCGGGCCGCCAGCCGGGCCACCACGAACAGGCCGAGTCGGGCACTCTGCGCCGGGTCGAACTCGGGTGAGCTGGCCAGCCGGGTGTTGGCGCTCTCCAGCGCGGCGGCGGACATTCCCAGCCCCTGGTCGGTGACCTCCAGGACGTACCCGTTGGCGACCTGCTCCCCGCTGATGGTCACCCGGGTGTCCGGCGGGGAGAAGGCGGTGGCGTTCTCGACCAGCTCGGCGAGCAGGTGGATGATGTCGCCGACCGCCCGACCCAGCACGCCGACGGGCTGCACGCTGGTGATGTCCACCCGGTCGTACGCCTCGACCTCGCTGATCGCCCCACGCACCAGGTCGACCATCGCGACCGGGTTGCGCCACCCTCGGCCCGGCGCGGAACCGGCGAGAATGACCAGGTCCTCGGCGTGCCGGCGGAGCCGGGTGGCCAGGTGGTCCACCTGGAACAGTTGGGCCAGCTCGTCCGGGTCCTCGGCGCGACGCTCCATCCGGTCCAGCAGGTGCAGCTGCCGGTGCACCAGGCCCTGGCTGCGCCGGGCGATGTTGAGGAACACCTCGTTGAGCCCTCGGCGCAGGGTGACCTCGTCCACGGCGGCCTGGACGGCGGTGCGCTGCACCTCGGTGAAGGCCCGCCCGACCTCGCCGATCTCGTCGTTGCCGTACTCCAGGGGTGGCGCCTCCCGGGCGACGTCGACCTGCTCGCCGCGGCGCAGTCGGGTCACCACGTCCGGCAGCCGGTGCTCGGCCAGCTCCAGGGCGGCGGTACGGACCCCGCTGAGTCGCCGGACCAACGTGCGGCCGACCCGCAGCGCCACAAGCACCGAGACCACCACGGCGGCGAGCCCGAGCACACCGGCGGCGGCCAGCCGGACCAGGATCCCGACGGCCATCGGCACCGAACGGTCGGTGAGCCCGTCGGCCTCGGCCAGCTCGAAGTCGCGCAACTGCTGCTGTACCTCGTCGTGGCTGGTCTGCCACGACGCCGCGTCCACCGGTGGCCGACCGGACCCGTTGGCCCCGATCAACGCGTCCTGCATCGCGCGCAGGCTGGTGAACGCCGGGCTCTCGGTCAGTCGCTGGTACGCGGTGCGCCCGGCCTCGGGCAGGTCGGCCACCGCGCTCTCAATGAGCCACCGCTGGTTGCCGATGGCCTGCACGAGCAGGGCGTGCTCCCCCTCGGCGAACTTCCCGGCGGTCAGCACACCGGCCAGCATGGCGTCGGTCTGGCCGAGCAGCTCCCGGGAACGGCCCAGCGTGGTGAGGGCCAGCGCCTGTCGGTTGATGGCCGGATCGTTCAGATTCGCCATCGCGGAGAACGCCTGGAAGGCTGCCGAGACCATGCCGCTGTAGAGGCCGAGGGCCCCGGCGCGGTCCATCATGCCGTCGTCGATGAAGTCCCGTCCGGTCGGCAACGCCGCCAGGGCGGTGACCAGCCGGTCGACCCGGTCCTCCAACAAATCGTCGGCGGCGTCGCGCAACTCCTCCCCGTCGACCCGGCGACGCAGCTCGGCGACCGCCCGATCCGTACGCTGGCGCTGCTCGGCCAGGGCGGGCAGCTCGGTGGTGCCGGCGAGCTGCACCACCGACAGTCGACGCTCGCGTTGCAGCTCGGTGACGACCACCTCGCCGGGGCGGCCCAGGTCGTACAGCAAAGTGCGCGCGGAGAGCAGGTTCAGGGCGGGGCCGAACGTCAACGTCGTCGCGAAGATCCACAGCGCGAGGAGCGCGGTCACCGGGGCGACGACCAACGCGGTCAGCTTCGAGCGGATCGGCCAGTCGCGGGTTCTCATCAGACCTCGCCCGTACAGGGGTGGCAGGAGGGGCGCCGGCACCGCCGGGCAACGCGCTCGCCGGTCGCGCACCCGGCCGTCAGGCCGGGCACCGGCGCGGGCGCCTTGGGCAGGATACGTAATCGCGCCCGGTTGCACTACCGCCTGTCGCGCCGACATCGACGCTGCGGAATGCGCCTGCGCCCCGGCACGACGAGCGCCCCACCGGTGACGGGTGGGGCGCTCGTGCCGGCGCGGTACGGATCAGACGTGGTCGGCGATGCCGAGCCCTTCGGCGACGCGGCGGCCGTAGCTCGCGTCGCACTGGCTGAAGTGCCAGACCATCTTCTCCTGGATGTGCTTGTCACACTGGGCCAGCAGCGTGGTCAGGTTGTGCACCAGGTCGTCGCGCTCGGCGTCCGTCATCTCGCGGAAGCGCCGGCCGGCCTGCGCGTAGTTGTCCTGCCGCTCGATCGGGGCCTTCATGACGTGCCCGGAGACGAAGGGCCGGTACTCCCGGTAGGACTCGTCGGCCTCCTGGAGACCGGCCACCGAGGACGGCTCGAAGTTGATGTGCGGGTTGCCACCGCGGTTGTCCACCCCGTACGACATCTGGCCGCCGCCCTGGTTGGTGCTGACCTGGACGTCCTCGCGCGGCCGGTTCACCGGGAGTTGGAGATAGTTCGGGCCGACCCGGTAGCGCTGGGTGTCCGAGTAGGAGAAGGTCCGCCCGACGAGCATCTTGTCGTCGGAGAAGTCGATCCCGTCGACCAGCACGCCGGTGCCGAAGGCGATCTGCTCGTTCTCGTTGTGGTGGTCGGTGATGTTGCGGTTGAGCGTCATCATGCCGACCGGCAGGTAGGGGAACTGCTCCTCCGGCCAGATCTTGGTGTCGTCGAGCGGGTCGAAGTCCAGCTCGGGATGCTCGTCGTCGCTCATGATCTGCACGTTGAGCTCCCACTGCGGGTACTCACCGCGCTCGATCGCCTCGTACAGGTCCTTCGAGGCGTGGCCCAGCTCGGTGGCCTGAATCGCATCCGCCTCGGCCTGGGTCAGGTTGTGCTCGCCCTGCTGGGTCAGCCAGTGGAACTTGACCAGCGCGCCCTCGCCCTGGGCGTTCACGAAACGGTAGGTGTTCACGCCGGACCCGCGCATGGTGCGGTAGTTCCGCGGGATGCCGTACGGGGAGAAGAGCCAGGTCAGCATGTGCATCGACTCGGGTGTATTGGACATGAAGTCGAAGATGCGGTTCGGCTCCTGGCGGAAGGTCACCGGGTCGGGCTTCAGCGAGTGGATCACGTCGGGGAACTTGATCGCGTCGCGGATGAAGAAGACCTGGAGGTTGTTGCCGACCAGGTCCCAGTTGCCGTCCTGGGTGCGGAACTTGACCGCGAAGCCGCGCGGGTCGCGGGCGGCCTCGGAGGAGTCCCGGCCACCGATGACGGTGGAGAAGCGGATGGTGACCGGGGTCTTCGCGCCCCTGGTCTGGAACAGTTTGGCCCGGGTGTACGTGGCCGCCGGCACGTCGCCGATCGTCCCGTACGCCTCGAACTCACCGTGCGCGACGAAGCCGCGCGCGTGCACCACCCGCTCCGGGATGCGCTCCCGGTCGAAGTGGCTGATCTTCTCCAGGAAGTGGTAGTTCTCCAGCGTGGCTGGCCCGCGTGAGCCGACCGTCCGTTGCTGCTGGTTGTTGTGCACGGGGTGACCCTGGCGGGTGGTGAGGGTCGGCCTGTCGGCCTGCGGGTCGCTCATCGGTCTCCTCCGGATGCGTGGTGCGGCGGGCCTGACCGGTCCCGGGGTGGCCGGGCCGGGTCGCTCGCGGGGCGTACGGCGGACACCACCCACCCAAGCGCGTTATCTGGAATGAGTCAAATTTTCGCCTCGAATTGTGGCGACACCCGACCAGGACCGGTGAGGAAAGTGCCTCGGATCGGGATTGGCGATCAGTACGCGGAGGGAATACCAGGTGACGAAGGAGGAGCCCATGTCGCCCACGCAGATAATCGTCATCGTGCTCGTCGTGCTGGTGATCGTCGCGGCGCTCGCCGTGGCCGTCCGGACGATCGGCCGTCGCCGCGCGCTGCGCAGCCGGTTCGGGCCGGAGTACGACCGGGTGGTGCAGGAGCAGGACAGCCGGTCCGCCGCGGAGCGCGAGCTGCGCGACCGGGAACGCCGGCACGCCGAGCTCACGCTCACCCCGCTCAGCCCGGAGTCGCGGGCCCGTTACGCCGCCGCCTGGGAAGAGCTCCAGATCCGCTTCATCGACTCGCCGGGCGAGACCGTGGGGGACGCGGACGAACTGGTCACCCGGCTCATCGAGGAGCAGGGCTATCCGACCGGGGACTTCTCCGACCAGATCGCCCACCTCTCCGTCGAGCACGCCCGCACGCTGACCAACTACCGGGACGCGCACGAGATCCACCTCCGCAACTCCCGGGGCGAGGCGAGCACCGAGGAGCTGCGCCAGGCGGTCGTGCACTACCGGGCTCTCTTCGCCGACCTGCTCGGCGAGGAGCCGGTCGGTCAGCGCACGACCGAACAGGGTTCCCACCCGGACACTCCGCACGACGCCACGAGCCGCTGAGGAGGCCACCGATGCGCCACGAAGAGCAGCAGGTGAGCAACGACCATCCGGAGGCTGTCCGGTCCGCACCGGTGCCGGTGCCGCCGACCGGCGACCGGGCCGCCCGCTCGGACGTACCCGAGGACGCCCTGGACGACCGGGGCACCTTCGACGATCCGACCACCGACGACGAGCGGGCGACTGACCACGACCCGGCCACCGACCACGAGCGGGCCAACGGCACCGACCCGGGAGCGTTCCAGGACCGGGCCGACGACGACCGGACCGACGACGAGTGGGCCGACGACGACCGGGCCGACGACACCGACCGCCGGAACCGGCCCGACGACGAGGGTGGCTTCCACGAGCCGGGGCCGCTCCCGACCGCCTTCGGCGCCACCACGGTGGCCGACGCGGTGGCGGCGTCCGCACTGGCGAGCCCGAACCCGCAGGACCAGCCGGATCCGCGGGCCGAGCGGACCGCCCAGCCGGGCGACGGCGCCGAGGACGGCGAGCGGGAGGGTCTGCGCGCCGACCCCACCGCCGAACTGCACCGCCGTGACGGCGTTCCGGAGACCGACCGGGACGCCGCACCGGCGACCGACGAGGACGCCGACCTGAACGGCGACGGCCGGCGCGCGGACACCGAGACCTCCGCGGGCACCGTCGTCGCCGCGGACAGCACGGACGGTGCGCCCGAGCGGCGCGGCGACCTGACCGACTGGGCCGGCGATCCCGACGCGGCGACCGCGGGCGCGGCCGGCTACGGCAGCGCGTCTCCGGAGATGGTCGACCCGGACGCCGACGCCGAACCGGTCACCACCGGGGCGGCCGGCGCCTCCCTGGAATCCGCCGGGACGTCGCGGCCCGCCGGTTCGACAGTCGCCGCCGAACCGGCCACGCTCCTCGACGGGGACACCGCACAGGGATTCCGGGACCGCTGGCGGGACGTGCAGCTGCGTTTCGTCGACGATCCGCACGCCGCGGCCGGTGAGGCGCAAGCCCTCGTGGAGGAGGCCATCCAGGCTCTCGCCTCGGCACTGGCCGCGCAGAAGAACACCCTGGGCGGGTGGCAGGACGCCGGCTCGGCGGACACCGAGCAGCTGCGGATGGCCGTCCGCAACTACCGGGACTTCCTGGACCGCGTACTGGGTCGCTGAGGCGTATCGATCGACGGGGCGCCCCGGCCGGCAGGCCGGAGC
>NZ_JBFAPG010000312.1:0-7703 GCF_040675595.1 Micromonospora sp. NPDC049580 | reverse complement strand
ACCGGGTGTGGCGAGGGGATTCCGGGGGGAACGTCGGGGGGCCGGGCCGTTGGGTGGGGGTGGGCGGCGCTCCGGGACGCGGTGGGTCCCCGCCCGGTCGGGACCGGACGGGGACCTCGACTGCTCACTCGGTCAGACCGAGCCCAACACACCATCCCTGGTGCCGGCGACGAAGGCGTGCCAGTCGCCGGGAGCGAAGACCAGGGCCGGGCCGGCCTTGTCCTTCGAGTCCCGCACTCCGACCGCCCCGGTCACGTACGCCACCTCCACACAGTTGTCGCAGTTCGGCCCGCTCTTCGAGCTCTTGAACCACGTCGCCTGCGTCAGGTCCACGGGGAACCCCTTGGTCGCCATCTCGGCTCCTCTGCCAGTTTTGCGATGTGTGCGATGGACTCCTCTGGACGAATGGCCGCAGCGCGGATGTGATCGAAGATGAAGCTGTACTTCTGCAGTTCGTCGCTCTTCTCAAGGAAAAGCCCACCCGTGGCGTTCTCCGCGTACACGACATCCGGATCACCGGGCTCGGGAAAACTGAGGATCGTGAAGGTCCCGTCCATGCCGGCGTGCGCACCCACCTCGAAGGGGAGGATCTGGAGCGTCACGTTCGGCAACTCGGCCACCTCGACCAACCGCCTGAGTTGGCCGCGCATCACCTCGTCCCCGCCCACCGGCCGACTTACCACCGCCTCATCGAGCACCACCCACAGATCGACCGGATCGTCCTGGGTCAACAACGACTGACGGCCCAGACGGACACGCACCCTCTGGTGTACCTGATCGGCGGTGAAGTCCGGACGGGCGGCTCGGATCATCGCCCCGGCGTACTCCTCGGTCTCCAACAGGCCCGGAACGACCTGCTGTTCGTACGCCCGGATCGAACTCGCCGCCGCCTCCAGCCCGACGTACGCCCCGACCAGCACCGTGCTGTACGGGTGCCACCAGCCCTTCTGCCGCGCCTCCCGGGCGATCTGGACGAGTTCGTCGCTCTCGGCACCCACGACGCCGTAGATCCTCAGCATGTCCCGCACGTCGCGCGGGGTGGCCGTGGTGTGCCCCGTCTCGATCCGGGAGATCTTGGACGCCGAGCACTCCAACTGCTCGGCGACAACCTCGATGGTGATCCCGGCCGACTCCCGCTGCCGGCGCAGCTCGGCGCCGAGCCGCCGCCGTCGGATCGTCGGGCTGCGCCGCTCACTCATTGCGCGGCCTCGGAGTCTCTGGTCCTCGCCGCTGGTTGCTCGACCCCACTCTCGGGCTACCTCCGGTCGACGCGCCACTGGCTGCCGCTCACCGGGGGCGCGACCGTCGACCGGCGAGCGTTCGCGACGAGGGGTGGTGCCGGTCATCGGCCGGCCGCGACGGGCGAAACCGGCCCTCAGTGTGCCGTCCGTACGCGGATGGCTTCAAGCGCCGCTTTGCGTGGCGGACTCACGTATCGGCAAAAGTCGACGTGCAACTTGCATGAAGCACGTCGCTGATGCAGTCTGTCCGTATGGCACGGATCACTCAGCGTCTCCGTCCGCTCTCCGGGTGTGGTGACCCCACCGACCCCGGATGGCCGGGCGGGGCGCGGGCCCGGCCGGCGCCACTCAGACCTGCGCCGGGGTGATGACCCCACCGCTGCAAGCCAGCTGACTGCGGCGGTGGGCGCGGTTCCCGGAAGCAGTCAGGTGATGGTCGGGTGGCGGCACGCCACCAGCGGGTACGGCCCGACCACCATCACGCACCAACCGGTCCACGAGGCGCGATCCCGTCACCGGGCCGAGACATCCCAGACCAGTCACCCGCCGGCACGACGCCGGCTCTCCCTCCCCAGGAGCCCATGTGCTTCCCCGCTCCGGTGACGTTCTGCACGTGACTCGCGCGGCGAGTGTCCAGTTCCTCAGGCCGATCATGTTCCGGGTGATCCGGGTGCTCGACTGGCCGACCTACGACGGTTGGCTCTGGCTCGACGGCTACGAGCTCAACGCCGCCGGCGATGCCGTCAACCGACGGTCGATCTTCGTACAGCGGGAAGGGCTGCGACAGGTGCAGGCCGCGCCGGAGCCCCGCCCGCACACCGTACGGACCCGACGACCGGTCGCCCGTACGCCGGTCAGAGTCGGCTGACCAGCGCGAACCGCCGCGGGTAGGCGTGCCGTCGCCATAGAATCGGTACGCCCACCCCGGCATGTTCCACCGCACGTCCAGGACCCTGAGCCTGGGATGGTCATGGTCAATCAGCCCGCCGTGCGGCGGCACCACCGCTCCCGTATCACCTACGCTCTCGGACTGCTCGCTCTCCTCGGCGCCGTGACCACCATCGTGGTCCTGGTCCGCGACCCGGCGTTGTCGTCCACCCGGCTGGCCGTTCCGGTGCCGGCTCCGGAGATCACCGTGGTCGACGCCGACCCGCCCGCCGACGAACCTGGCTGGACCAGCGCCGATGCCCCCGACGGACGCGTCGGAGCGTCCGACCCGGCCGGCGAGGCCGCCGGGGCCGGCGCCGGCGGTCAGTCCGACGGACCGGAGGAACTCAGCGACGCCGCGCCGGCGGGGCACACCGCCACGGACGTCCGCCGCTCGCTGTTCTGGTCCGGGATCTTCGGCCTCACCATCTCGCTCGCCGGCCTCGGCCTCGTCGGCACCCGCCGCCGGATGTGGTGAACATCGGTCACGGCGTGGTCGTCACCGTCGGGCTCGGGCTGGTCGGGCTGGTAGCGGTCGAGGGCCGCGCCTGGGAGATCACCAGCAGCACCTCCTCGTCGGTCCGCACCGTCGCGCCGGCCTCCGGATCGGTGCTGACCACCGTCCCCGGCGGCAGCTCGGACGGGCGGTACACCACTCGGTAGCTCAGGCCGAGCCGGTCCAGCAGCCTCTCGGCGGTGGCCTGCGGCAGGCCGGTCAGCGGCGGCACCGGTAGCCGCGCTTCCTCGGTGGTCGCCGCCGGGCTGCTCGGCGTCGCGCTGCTGGGCGCCGCCGAGGTCGGGGCGCTGCTGCTCGGCGGGGCGCTGGCACTGGCCGGCGGGACAGACGGCGTCGCCGGGTTGTCGGGGTCGTCGTCCCGGGCGTTGAGCACCACCCACAGAGCCGCCCCGAGCAGCCCGGCGAGCAGCAGAGCGAGTACGCCCCAGAGGATCGGCAGCCACCAACGCCGGCCACCCTGCTCCTCGACGTACCAGTCCGCAGTCGGTTCGGCCGGTCGGGGCGCGCGCACCTCGGCCCGCCCGGACCACGGCGGCGGCGTCGACCGCTCCACCGGCATCCGCGCCGTCCGGTCACCCGACGGCTCCGCGGCGGCCCGGTCGATCGGCATCGTCTCGTCCGGCGACCCACCACGACCAACCGAAACAGCCCGGTCGATCGGCATCGTCTCGTCCGGCGACGCGGTGCGGTCCGGCGGCTGCGGCCGGTTGCCGCCGGGGGGCGGCAGGGGGCGCGTACGGTCGTCCTCGGGCTCCCCGGCGGGCGGCTCCTGGCGGTCGTCGCTCATCGCACGTCCTTTCCCGAACCGGGCGGGCGCCGTGGCCCTCGACCGTCAACCTAACCGCCCACGTCGACATCGGCCGGTATCGGTGCCGCGAGCCGCGTGCCGCAGTCGGGTCAGCTGGTGTCCGACGGGCCAGGCCGGGTGGGTCGACGCCGCAGAGCGGTGCGGGTCAGAGGGTGGGCTTCACGGTCGGCTGGCTCGGCGGGGGCGCCGCCCCGCACCAGATGCTCACCTCGTCGTTCCAGCGGGCCGGGCCGTCCTCGGCCGGCTCCTGCCGGCTGACCTTCCCGCTGCGCCCACTGCGGTAACGCGGGTAGAGCCCCTCCTCGACCAGCTCATCGGCGGCCTCGGCGCAGTCGTCGCCGACCACGTCCGGCACCTCGGCGGCGGGGGCCGGACCGGCCACCTGGAGCTGGACAGTGGTGCCCCGGGCCACCTCGGTGCCCACGGCCGGCGAGGCGCTCTCCACCGTGCGGCCGGTGCCGCCGCCGAAGACCAGACGCCAGCCCAACCGCTGCTTACGCAGCATCTCGCGGGCCTGCACGAAGTCGGCGCCGACCACCGGTGGCACGGTCAGCCCGGTCCCCTTCGTCGTGGAGGCGGTCGTCCGTGGGGCGGACGGCGTGGTCCGGCCGGTGGTCGGCCGGGACGAGGTGGCCCGGCCGGTCGGCGTACCGGCCGTGGTGGCCACCGCCTGCGGGTTCGCCGGAGATTCGCCATCGTCGCCGGCCAGCAGCCAGCCACCTGTCGCACCGACCACGGCCAGCAGCACCGCGACCAGCCCGCCACCGAGCAGCACGCTGGCCCGGCTTCCACCGCCGCCGGCCTGGCCGCCGGCGGAATCCTGCCGACCCGTGTTCGCGTCCGTCATACCGCCCACCGCCTCATCACCGGCGACCGTACCGTTAGCCGCCCATCACGTTGTGCCGACGGTCCATACCGGCGGGTCACCACGACTCGCCGCACCGACGACGGGACGTTACGCTGCCCGGCATGGCCAGACGGGGCTGGGGAGTATCGATCGTGACGGCGATCGGGGTCGCTGCCGGCGCGGGCGCCGCGCAGCTCGGCTTCGGCTACGGGCTCGGCGTCATCACCTGGACGCCCACCGACGCCGGGGCCAACGACACGGCCTGGGCGGATGGCCTCGCCTGGGCCAGCTGGCTCGCCGCCAGCTCGACAGTGCTCGGCGCGGTCTGCGCGCAGCGACTGCACCAGCGTGCCGTACCCCCAGCGGTTGACCAGCCGGCCACCGGCGCCGAGCCGACGGCACCCGCCCCGGCGACCGAGGCGGCGCTGCCGCAGCCGGCGGCGCTCGAAGAGGGAACGCCGGCCCGTACCGAGGGCGCCGACGCGGCGCGGGCCCGGCCGACCTCGGCGGTCGATCGAGCGGCACCGGTGGCCGACACGCCGCCCGACGAGCCCGGCGGCCTGTTCCGCAGGCTGTCGCTGGCGCTCGGCGCCGGGCTCGGTGGACTGGTCACCGTGCTGCTGGTCGCCGTACCGGCCCGGGTCGCCGCGGGTGCCGACAGCGGCACGCCGCAACGGGTCGCCGCCCTGCACGCGGTGCTGGGCATTCTGATCGGCGTGTTCGTCGCGCTCTGGGCGCTGCGCTCCCGCACCGCCGCGCTGAACGTCACCGCGACGGCCGCCTGGCTCTGGCTGCTCGCGGTGGTCTCGGTCATCGACGGGGTACGCGTCGGGCGCGGGCTCACCGGCGCTCAGCTCGGCACCTGGCAGCTCGACCCGGACCACGCGCGGTACTGGATCGGGGGCCAGCTCTACTGGCCCGGCGCGCTGCTGGCGCTCGTACCCGCGCTCCTGATCGGTGCGCTCGCCGCTCGGGGCGCCGCGCGGTCGGACGGGCACCGGATCGGCGCGGCGGCCTCCGGCGCGGCCGGTCCGCTGCTCGTCGCGCTCGCCTACCTGACCACGGTGCCGCGCTGGGTCACGCTGGGGCCCGCACAGTTCTCCACCCAGCTCATCGCCCCGTACGCGGTGATCGCCGGTGTCGGCGGCTCGGTGCTGGCCGCCGTCCTCGCCGAGCGGGCCGGCCGCAGGCGCGTTGCCCACCGACGGTCAGCCGCCGCCGGCACGCAGCCCGCACCGACCGCCCCGATGGAGCCCGATCCGACCACCCGCCCGGGCGCTCGGATCGGCAGCACCTCGGCCGGCGCGACCGTACCGACTCCCGGTGGCCGGGCGACCGGCGCTGGGCCGGACGGCGACGGGCCGGCGACGGACACCTCGACCGGTACGGCGCCTCGGCGCGGCAGGACCACGTCGCCGGTGACCAGGTCGGAGGCCCGGTCGGGCGACGCGAACGCCGCACCCCGGGTACCGACGCCTCGGCCGTCCCCGGACGACACGGCTCTGGCCGAACCCGCCACCACCGGGCCGACCGAGGACCCGGCACCCCGGCGTGCCCGTCCGCCCCGGAGGAGCACCCGCCCCACCGACTGACTCCCGGTCCGACCCCGCCGGCGGGTTGCGCTCAGTCGACGGGCCAGGTGTGGACCGGTTCGTTGGAGCGCTGGAGTTCCGCGTAGCGCTGCACCATGTGGTGCAGGGCTGCGCTGCGGTCCATGCCCCGGTGGCGCTCCGCCGCCCAGACCGCCTCGGTCTGCCAGACGGCGCCGTTGCGGCCGGTACGACAGCGCTGCTCGATGATGCCGAGCAGCCGGTCCCGCTGCGCCGGGTCGACGCCGAACCCGTCCAGGCCGGTCGCGGCGACGGGCAGCAACTGCTCCAGCACCAGCTTGGTGACCGGTACGTCACCGAACCGGGGCCAGTGCAGCACGGCGTCCAGACCACGTCGGGCCGCCGCGTGGAAGTTCTCCTCGGCCGAGCTGAACGTGAGCTGACTCCAGATCGGCCGGTCCGCCTCGGCCAGACCACGGACCAGCCCGAAGTAGAAGGCCGCGTTGGCAAGCATGTCCACCACCGTCGGACCGGCGGGCAACACGCGATTTTCCACCCGCAGGTGCGGGCGGCCGTTCATGATGTCGTAGACCGGGCGGTTCCAGCGGTAGACGGTGCCGTTGTGCAGCCGCAGCTCGCCCAGTTGGGGCACTCCGCCGGCGTGCAGCACCTCCACCGGGTCCTCGTCCTCGCAGATCGGCAGCAGCGGCGGGAAGTACCGCACGTTCTCCTCGAACAGGTCGAAGATCGAGGTGATCCACCGCTCACCGAACCAGACCCGGGGGCGTACGCCCTGAGCCTTGAGTTCTTCCGGGCGGGTGTCGGTGGCCTGCTTGAACAGGGCGATACGGGTTTCGGCCCAGAGTTGGCGGCCGTACAGGAAGGGCGAGTTCGCTCCGACCGCCACCTGCACACCGGCGATGGCCTGGGACGCGTTCCAGTAGTCGGCGAAGCTGTCCGGCGCGACCTGGATGTGGAACTGGAGACTCGTGCAGGCCGCCTCGGGGGCGATCGAGTCGGTGTGCGTCTGCAACTGCTCGACGCCACGGATGTCGAGTTCGATGGCCTCGCCCCGGGCGCCGACGATCTGGTCGTTGAGCACCCGGTAGCGCTCGTTGGTGGAGAGATTGTCCTCGACCAGGTGACCCTCGGTGAGGGTGGGCAGGATGCCGACCAGGACGATCTTCGCGTCGGACTTGGCCGCGCGCTCGTCGGCCCGGGTGAGGCTGCTACGCAGGTCGTGTTCGTAGTCGGCGAGACCGGCGCCCTCGATCAGTCGGGGTTCGGCGTTCAACTCCAGGTTGAACTGCCCCAGCTCGGTCTGGAACAGCGGATCGGCGATGTCGGCGAGGATCTCCTCGTTGCGCATCGCCGGCTCGGCCCGCGAGTCGACCAGGTTCAGCTCGATCTCCAGGCCGGTCATCGGCCGGTCGGCGTCGAACCCGAAGTCGTCGAGCATCAGGGCGAAGACGTCCAGACACCGCCGGACCTTCTGCCGGTAGCGGACGCGGTCCTCCCGGGTGAAGGCGCCCTGCGAGACGTCCCTGCCCATGTGTCCTCCCGACAACCGGCGCGGTCGGGATCCTGCCGTCCCGGAAAGCGCATTGTGAACCATCCACGTTAAGAGCGCTCGCCTGGCCAGGGCCAGAGGCCGACGACGGTGATCCGACGCTGGCCGGAGCGGATGCGCTCGTGGCGCCATCTCTACCCCGTCGCTGCCGCGCCGGACCCCGTGGCGGTGCCAACAAGTCGTGACAATTCACACGCCCTCGGTACGGACGACGCCGGGCCCGCGCCGACGTGGGGCGCGGGC
>NZ_JBFAPG010000311.1:0-7704 GCF_040675595.1 Micromonospora sp. NPDC049580 | reverse complement strand
CCGCGACCACCTCCCGGGGCTGTCCGGATGGCCCGACCAGCGTGAGCAGGCACCAGTCGGCGAGCAGCGGCACCATGGTGGCGGCGAGCCGGCGCAGCGACGTGCCCACGTCCAGCGTGCCGGCGAGCGTCTCGCTCACCCCGGCCAGCAGCTCCAGCCGTTCATGCGCCCGGACGACCCGCCGACGCGCCTCCTGCGCGCCGTCCAGCGCGATCCGCAGTCGCAGCTCCGACGAGCAGGCGGCGGCGAGGTCGGCAAGCGTCCGCAGCTGCCCGGCGGTCCACGCCCGGGGCTTGTTGTCGATGGCGCACAGCGAGCCGAGCACCCGGCCGGAGAGGTCGGTCAACGGCATCCCGGCGTACGCGACGACGCCGAGGTCGTCGATGGCCAGGTTGTCGCGTACGCGGGGGTAGAGCCGGGCGTCCGGCAACACCATCGGCACCTCGATGTCCACCACGTGCTGGCAGAACGAGTGGCTCAACGGGGTCTGCCGCCGCTGCGACCACGGCTCCGGCAGACCCACCGCGCCCGGGAAGAACTGCCGGTCGGCGGAGACCAGGGAGACCAGCGCGACCGGAACCTCCAGCAGGTCACTGACCAGCCGGGCGAACCGGTCGAACGCCTCGTCCGGTACGGCGTCCAGGCCCGTGTCGGCCAGCGCACGCAGCCGCGCCGCGTCGCCGAGCGCCGGGGGTGGGGCGGTCGAACGTCGCGGGCTGGCGGGGGAGCCGTCGGTCATCGAGCACCTGTCTGCCGGGGCGGGGGCCGACCGGCCCTCCGACCCTTGGTTATACCTCGTCATGGCCGGGACCGAACATCGGTGTGCCGAGTCTCGCCCGCCCCGCCGCCGCGCGCCATCCCCCGTGACGCCGGATCGCCGCCGTGCCCGCACCGGCCGTCGCGCCGGAGGCTATCGTCGGCGGACGTGAAGGTATGGATCCCGCATCCGGCCGGCCTGAACCTCGTCGGCGAGCTGCCCCCGGACGTGACGGTGGAGGTCGCCGAAACCGCCGACCGCTTGCCGTCCGCCCCGGCCGACGTCCGTTTCTGGGTACCGCCGTTCCTGAGCGGGTCGGATGCGACCGCGCTGCTGCACCAGCTCCCCGACCTGGAGGCGGTGCAGCTGCTCTCCGCCGGGGCGGACGCCTGGGTCGGCCGGATGCCGCAGGGGGTCACGCTCTGCGACGCCCGGGGGGTGCACGACCCGTCCACCGCCGAGTGGGTGGTCACCGCGATCCTCGCCCAGCTGCGGGCCTTCGGAGCCTTCGCCCGCGCGCAGGCGCAGCGGCGGTGGGCGTACGACGGCAACGCGCCGACCGACGAGCTGACCGGCAAGCGGGTGCTGATCGTCGGGGCCGGCTCGATCGGCACCGCGGTGCGGGACCGGCTCGCGCCGTTCGAGGTGAGCTTCACCCTGGTCGCCCGGACGGCCCGGCCCGAGCAGGGGGTGCACGCCGTCGCGGAGCTGCCCCGGTTGCTGCCCGGCGCCGACGTGGTGGTCGTGCTGGTGCCGCTCACCGACCAGACCCGCGGCCTGATCGACGAGGACTTCCTGGCCGCGATGCCCGACGGGGCGCTGCTCGTCAACGCGGCCCGCGGCCCGGTGGCCCGTACCGAGGCGCTCGTCGCCGAACTGGCCACCGGTCGGATCTCGGCCGCGCTGGACGTCACCGACCCGGAGCCGCTCCCCGCCGACTCCCCGCTGTGGACGATGCCGAACGTGCTGCTCACCCCGCACGTGGCCGGGTCGGTGCGAGGGCTGCTGCCGCGCGCGTACCGGCTGGTCGGCGACCAGGTGCGGCGGTTCGTCGCCGGTCAGCCGCTGATCAACACGGTGGTCGACGGCTACTGACCGGGCCGCGCGGTCCGGGCCGGGCTCACGGGCCGGGTGTTTCGGCGGCCTCGTCCGGCAGTGTCTGGCCGGTGGCGGAGACCAGTCGGGGCAGGTCGGTGCCGCGGACCGCCGGCAGACCGACCTGCTGGCCGTCGTCGAGGCGTGCGACGGCCCGCCCGCGCGCGTCGGTGGCCAGCTCGACGACCCGGTCCCAGTCGATCCGACGTTGCCCGAACAGCGCCCGCAGGCGCAGTTCGCGGGAGTCGGCGTCGGTGCCGGCCCGCCAGGCCCACACCCCGACGGCGAGCGGGACGAGCAGCACCGGCAGCAGGTACGCCCGGGCGTTGGCCAGCGGCAGGGCGCCGATGAAGGCGATGACGGCGGCGGCCAGGATGGCTTGGTTGTACCGGAAGCGGACCGTGTCGGGCGTACTCACCCTGCGATGATCCCACCCCTGGTCGACGCGGGTCGCGGCGGGCGGCGCACGGAGCCCCGGACGCCGTACAGTGACACGGGTCACTGCTTCAGGCCGGTGACCGACGCGTAACCAATCTGGTCGCCGGTCGTTCCCCACTGTTGGGCAGCGGACCCGCAACGTCCGCCGCCCCGCACCGCCGCACCGCCCCGTGCCCCCTCACGAAGGCGACCGCCGTGCTCCTCGCGTACCCGTTCCATGTTCTCGTCTCCCGCCGGGCGACCCCGGAGGTCGCCGTGTCCACGGCCGTGGCGCTGCTCGTCCTCGCCGGGGCCGCCGATCTGGTCCCGACCCCGGTGGTGATCGCGTTGTCCGGCGGCGCGGGCGCCACCCTCGCCGGCGTACGACTGTCCCGGCTCGCCAGCCACCGATCCAGCGAGCCGCCGTCCACCGACCCCTCGTGGCGGGCGGCCGCCGTACTGCTCGACGCGGCGGTGGTGGCGGCCGGGTGCGTCGCCGCCGCGCTGCCGCTGGTCGACGCCGGGCACCGCGCTGCCGCGCTGCTCGGATCGCTGACCGTGGCGGTCCTGTCCGTGGCCGGGCTGCTTCGGCTTCCGGCTCGGCCGTCGCGAGCGGCGCGGCTGCGAGGGCTGGTCGAGGCGACCGGCCCGACGCTCGTTCTGACCCTCGCCGGCTGGTTGCTGCTCCCTTCCGACACCCTGCCGGCACCGGCCCGGCTGGTCGCGGCGCTGGTGCTCGGTGGGCTGGGCATGGCCGCGCTCAGCGCGTTCACCGGGTCCGGGCGGCGCTCGGGCGACGCGATCTGCCGGGGCGGCGTCCTGCTCACTCTGGTCGGGCTGGCGCTGCTGACGGTCCTGCCACCCGTCGCGACGGGCCGGGCGGCGCTGCTGGCGGTGCCGCCGCTGGTGCTCGGGATGCTGCTGACCGCACTCGGCGCGAAGTCCGCGGTGGCGACGGCCAGCGCGCAGCCGGTGACCGGCCCGCCCGCCGCGACCTGGCCACGGGTGGTGCTCCCGGCGTCGGTGCTGCTGCTGGCGGCGGGCCTGCAGGTTGTATCCGGCCGCACTCCGGACCGGACGAGTGTGCTGCTCGCCCTGGCGGCGGTGCCACCACTGGTCCTGCGGGAGCTGCTGCGCGGCGGCGACGCGGGCGCCGGGGAGCGACACGCCGCGCACCGCCGACGCGCCGACCACGCGGTCCGGCGCCGCCGGTCGGCGCAACCGCCCTTTCCCGGTACGACCGAGGGTGCGCCCGCGCACGACAGGTGCCCCGACGACGCGCCGTGGCCGTCCGACGGGGGCGCGACCGCCATCTCCGGCGTCGACGAAGCCTGGCCCCCCGACGGTGGTGCCGCCGCGACGACCGGCCTCGACGCGGCGTGGCCAGACGCGGGTGTCGCCTGGTCGACGTTCGACCACCGGTCCGGTTCGGCCGGGGAGCGGGCGGCGCTGCTGGACGCCCTCGCCGCCATCGGCGACGTGCCCGCGCCGGCCGGTGCGCTGCTGCTGGTGGAGCTGCACGGCGCGGACGGGCTCGGCCCGGTGGCGCGCGAGGACGTGCTGGCCGAGGCGGTCCTGCGGGCCCGCGCGGTCGTCGGGCCCGACGACCTGGTGACCGGCTGCACCGGCACCGGCTTCGCGGTGGTCACCGGCGCCGGGCCGGTGCTGGCGTACGCGCTGGGCACCCGGCTGCTGACCGCGCTCACGCCGCCGTACCAACCGGCCGGGTCGGTGCTGCGCGTGCAGGCGAGCATCGGGCTGGCCGAGGTGAGTGGATCCGGACCGGCCGACGTGCTCCGTCAGGCCGAGCTGGCCCGGCGGCGGGCGGTGCAGCTCGGCCGGGACCGGGTCGAGTGGTACGACGCGTTCCTGGAGGAGCAGTTGGTGCGCCGGCTCGACCTGGAACGTGAGCTGCCCGGCGCGGTGGCGCGGGGCGAGCTGGACCTGGTCTATCAGCCGGTGCTCGACCTGACCGACCGGCAGCCGGTGGGCGCCGAGGCGCTTCTGCGCTGGCGCAGCCCGGTGCTGGGCACTGTGCTTCCGGCCGAGTTGCTGCCGGTCGCCGAGGATCTGGATCTGGTCGGCGAGTTCGAGTGGTGGGTGCTGGACCGGGCCTGCCGGCAGTTGGCCGACTGGTCGGCGGGCCCCCGTGAGCTGTGGATGGCGGTCAACGTGACCACCCGGGAGCTGACCGTCCCCGACTTCGTGCAGCGCACCGCCGCGGTGCTGGCCGCGTACGGGGTGTCGCCGGAGCGGCTGGTGGTGGAGGTGGCCGAGCCGAGGATCGGCGCTGACCTGTCGACAGTGGTGGCCCGGCTGGCGGGGCTCCGGTCGCTGGGCGTCCGCACCGCGCTTGACGACTTCCGGGCCGAGCATGCGTCCCTGGCGCAGCTGCGCCGCCTGCCGATCGACCTGCTGAAGGTGGGCCCCGAGCTGGTGGGGGCGCAGCCGGCGGGGCAGCCGCCGCTGATCGACGTGGTGGTCAGCGTGGGCGAGCGGTTGGGTGTGGAGATCGTCGCCGAGGAGTTGGAGTCACCGACCCAGGTCGAGGGGGCGCGTCGGGCCGGCTGCCGCTACGGGCAGGGCTTCGCGCTGGCCCGTCCGGCCACCGCCGAACGGGTCGAGGCGTACTTCGAGGAGTTCCCCTCGGCTTCCCGCTGAGTCACTGAACCGGTTCACTTCCCGCGTGGCGGCGCCGTGCTGCCGCGCGGGGTCAGCTGGGGGCTCTCGTCCTGCACGCGCGTCGCCGGCTGCCCCCCGATGACGGCGAGCAGGTGGCGGGCGGCGTGCGCGCCGTACGCGGGGATGTCGCGGCCCAGCGCCGTCAGGGGCGGGTGCACCAGCCGGCACAGTGGCGAGTCGTCCCAGGCCACGATGGACAGGTCGTCCGGCACGGTGAGGCCCATCTCCTGGGCGACCGAGAGCCCGGCGACGGCCATCACGTCGTTGTCGTAGATGACCGCCGTGGGCCGCGCGGCGGAGCTGAGGAGTCGGCGGGTGACCCGCCCACCCTCCTCGCCGCTGTAGTCGGAGAAGACGGTGACCGCCTCGGCCAGGCCGAGGCGCTGGCACACCGCCGCGAAGGCGTCGGTACGGATCTCGGTGTGTCGCAGGTCGGGCAGGCCGCCGACGCGGGCGATGCGGCGGTGGCCGAGCGCCACCAGATACTCCACCGCCTCGGTCAGCGCGACCGCGTCATCGGACCAGAGGCTGGCCAGCTCGCCGGTGCCGCCCGGCCCGCCGATCACCACGGCCGGCAGTTGGAGCTGTTGCAGGGCGGCGATGCGGCGGTCGTCGGTGTGCAGGTCGCAGACGAGCACCCCGTCCACCCGGCGCTCGCCCCACCAGCGCCGGTACACCGCGATCTCGGCGTCGTGGTCGGCCACCACCTGCAGGGTCAGCGCGTACGAGCGGGCCGAGAGTTCGGCCTCCACGCCACTGATCAGCGCCATGAAGAACGGCTCGACGCCCAGCGTCCGGGCCGGCCGGCACAGGGCCAGACCGACGGCGCCGGCGGTGGCGGCGGAGAGCGCCCGCGCGGCGCTGCTCGGGCTGAATCCGATCTCGGTCGCGATGGCGAGGATGCGCTGCCGGGTGGCCTCCGACACCCCGGGCTGTCCGTTCAGCGCGTACGACACGGCACCCTTGGACACGCCCGCGCGACGGGCGACGTCGGCGATTGTCGGCCGCTTCACCGGCGTGCTCCTCCACTCTCGCCCCGGGTCGGGGGTCGGCTGACTGCCACGGCCGGGGCCGGCCCGTGGCCCCCGTTGGCGGCCTCAACCTAGCGCAGCCGGCGTCGGCGACCGACGGCGACCGCGCATCGTCCCGAAACGGCTGCGGCCGGCGGAAGCTTGCCCGGTTCAGCGTACCCGTGCGGGAGGGCGCTGGGCTGTCCCGAGCCCGCCGGAAACTGTGGGAGAACGCGCTCCACCACGCATGATCGCGCTCCCACACGCCGCATTGCGCATCCACGCTCGTCGCGGTTCACCACCCGTTGACACTCCTGGAACCGGACCGTACGGTGACGGAACTTATCCGGTTCAGTCAACGTCTCTCGATGTCGGGAGCGTTTCCACACCTTCGGAGGGATGACATGAAACGGTCCTGGACCCGGTGGGCCCGCACGGTCGCCGCAGGTGCCGTCGGCCTCGCCCTGGTCGCCGCGTGCAGCGGCAGGAGCGGGCAGGAATCCGACGCGGCCGACGGGCAGGTCACCCTGAAAATCAACTTCTGGGGTGACTTCGGCCTTCAGGACCTCAAGACGAAGTACGAGGCCGCCAACCCCAACGTCAAGATCCAGCTCAACTCCGGCGAGTACAACGCCCAGCACGAGGACCTGCAGAAGAAGCTCGTCGCCGGCTCCGGCGCACCGGACATCGCGGCCATCGACGAGGGCTTCATGGTCCAGTTCCGCGGCCAGTCGGACAAGTTCGTCAACCTGCTCGACAAGGGTGCCGGTTCGTACGAGAGCAAGTACCTGCCCTGGAAGTGGAAGCAGTCGCTGTCGGCCGACGGCAAGACCCAGATCGGCCTCGGCACCGATACCGGCGGCCTGGCCATGTGCTACCGCACCGACCTGTTCAAGGCCGCCGGCCTGCCCACCGACCGCGACCAGGTATCCGCCCTCTGGCCCACCTGGGACAGGTTCATCGAGGTCGGCCAGCAGTACACCGGAAAGACCAGGAAGAAGTTCATCGACGCCGGCACCAACCTGTTCAACCCGATCCTCGGCCAGCAGCCCGTCGGCTTCTACAACGAGCAGGACCAGCTCCAGATGGAGCAGGGCCCGAAGGTCGCGTTCGACTACACCACCAAGGCCATCGACGCCGGGCTCTCGGCCAACCTGGTCAGCTTCCAGGCCGACTGGGACAAGGGCTTCACCAGCGGCGCCTTCGCCGTCCTCGCCTGCCCCGCGTGGATGCTCGGCCACATCAAGGACACCGCCCCCGGCACCCAGGGCAAGTGGGACATCGCCGCGGTGCCCGGCGGTGGCGGCAACTGGGGCGGCTCGTTCCTGACCGTCCCCAAGCAGGGCAAGCACGTCGACGAGGCGTACAAGCTGGTCGAGTGGCTGGTCCAGCCGGAGCAGCAGATCGAGATCTTCAAGAAGGTCGGCAACCTGCCCTCGCAGCCGGCCCTCTACAGCGACCCGGCCATCGCCGAGTTCAAGAACCCGTTCTTCACCAACGCGCCGGTCGGGCAGATCTTCCCGAAGATGGCGCAGGGCCTGACCCCGCAGTACCTGGGCAGGAAGAACGGCCCGACCCGGGTCGCGGTGGAGAACGTGATCCGCCGGGTGGAGAACAAGTCCCTCCGGTCCGACGCCGCCTGGGCGGAGGCGGTCAAGGAGGCCGAGAAGGCCAGCAGCTCCTGATCCCGCTGCGGAGGCGGGCCGGAGGGACTTGTTCTCCACCCGGCGGATCACGTTCTCC
>NZ_JBFAPG010000310.1:0-7708 GCF_040675595.1 Micromonospora sp. NPDC049580 | reverse complement strand
CTCCAGGGCGCGTCGCAGCCGGGCGTGCTCGGCCAACTCCCGGCGCAGCACCCCCGGCTCGGCCGCTCCGGTGAGCTGCCCGTCCAGCTCGGCCAGCCGGGCGTCCACCTGCTCCTGCCGGGCGCGGGCCTGCACCAGCAGCCGCTCCAGGTCACGCGCCGCCGCGTCCCGCTGCTGCACCACCGCCTGCGCCGCCTTGGTGGCGGCCCGCGCCGCCTTGCCGGCGGCCGTCGCGGCGGCCACCGCCGAGTCGGCCGGAACCGCCGGCACCTCGGCCACCGGGTGCTCGCACACCGGGCAGGCCGCACCGGGATGCAGGTGCACTCGCAGGCTGACCGCCAGGTCGGTGGCCTTCGCCTCCTCGTGCGCCCGGAAGGCCGCCTCCAACTCGGCGTCGGCCCGCTCGGCGTCCGCGCGGGCGGCGGCCAGCGCCGCGACCGCCGTGGCGTGCTCCTCGTCCGCCGCGCGCACCGCCGCGCGGACCGTGTCGGCCTCGCCGGTCAGCCGATCCCGATCGTCGTACGCCCGCAGCAGCAACCGCAGCGCGCTCTCGTCACCGGCGCCGGCCAGCTCACCGCGCAGCTTCTCCTCCCGCTCCTCGGCCAGCGACACGGCCGTGGCCGCGGCGTCGGCCTCGGCCCGCGCCGCGCTCACCGCGCGGGCCACCTCGGCCACCCCGTGCGGGGCACGCACTCCGGACAGCACGCCCAGCTCGTCGTCGAGCGCGGTCAGGGCAGCCGCCGCGTCCCGCGCCCGTGCCCGGGCCGCCGCCAGCTCCGGCATGGCCCCGGTCACCGCGTCGGCCAGCTCGGCCATCCGGCCCACCCGGGCGTCGGCCTCGGCCAACGCCTCGTCGTCCACCCCCGTCAGACCGGCGAGCACCTGATCGACCGCGTCCAGCCGGGCTTCCGCCTGCGCGGCGCGCGCCGTCGCCCGCTTCTGCACGTCCTCGTAGACGCCGAGGCCGAGCAGGTTGACCAGGATCTGCTGCCGGGTCGCCGGCTTGGCGTGCAGGAAATCGGCGAACTGGCCCTGCGGCAGCACCACGCAGCTGGTGAACTGCTCGTACGGCAGCCCGACCGCCTCCAGCACCGCCTGTTCCATCTCGGCGGGCGTCCCGGCGATCACCTCGCCGAGGTCGTCCGGGCTCAACCCGGTGTCGAGTTTGGTCACGTCGAAGCCGGCCGGCATCACCTGCAGCCCGGCGTTCGCGGTCTTCACGTTGCCCCGGCCGTCCCGGCGCACCACCCGGGTCGCCACGTACCGGGCGCCGCCGGACTCGAAGACCAGCCGCACCCGGGCCTCCGTCGCCGACGGCGCCAGCGCGTTGGCCAGCCCGCGGGCGCCACCCCAGCGGGGCACCGTGCCGTAGAGCGCGAAGCAGATGGCGTCCAGCACGGTGGACTTGCCCGAGCCGGTGGGGCCGATCAGCGCGAAGAAGTCGGCGTCGGTGAAGTCGACCGTCGTCTCGTCCCGGAAGACCGTGAAGCCGGCCATGTCCAACCGCATCGGCCGCATCAGTGCTCGACCTCCTCGAAGAGCTCGTCGAAGAGTTCCCGCACGCCCTCGTCGGCGTGGCCCCGGCTGTCCAGGTAGTCGGCGAACAGCTCCCGTGGCGAACGCCCGGACCGCTGCGCGATCCGCGCGCCGCTGCCCGGCGCGGCGAGCAACTCCGGGTCGATCCGGATCTCCAGCGCCCGGGGCAGCAGCTCCTGGATTTCCTCGCGCAGGCCGGCGCGGGGCTGCTCCCGAACGAACACCCGCAGCCAGGCGTCCGGCGCCTCGATCTCGGCGAGCTGGGCCAGGGTGCCGCGCACCGTCCGCAGCGCGCTCGCGGCGGTCACCGGCACCTCGCGTACCCGGGCGGCCGTGCTGGCGGTCACCTCGACCACCGTCACCGAGGGCACGTTCTCCTGCTCGCCGAAGTCGACGGCGAGCGGGCTGCCGCTGTAGCGCACCGGGCACGGGCCCTCGACGCGCTGCGCCCGGTGCAGGTGGCCCAGCGCCACGTAGTGCGCGGTCGCGGGGAAGACGGTGGCCGGCACCGCGTAGCCGAGCACCGTGTGCGCGTCCCGCTCACCGCCGCCGGCCGCCGCGCCGGTCACCGTCAGGTGCGCGGTGACCAGGTGCACCCGGTCCGGCTCGGCGAAGCCCTCGGTGAGGCGGCCCAGCACACGGCCCAGGTGGTCGGCGTACGTCTGGTTGGCCTCCGCGGCGGTCAGCTCGTACATCTCCAGCGCGCGGATCGCGTACCGCTGGGACAGAAACGGCAGCGCGGCCAGCTGCCACCGCTCCCCGCCGGCCGTGGTGCCGTCGATCACGTGCTCGGCCGGGTTCTCGCGGACGCCCCCGCGCAGCGTGATGCCGGCGGCCTCGGCCCACGGCCGCAGCGCGTCCAGCGCTGGGCCGTTGTCGTGGTTGCCACCGATCGCGACCACGTCCGCGCCGGTCCGACGCAGCGCGGTCAGCGCCCGGGTGACCAGCCGGGTCGCCTCCGAGGTCGGCGCGGCCGTGTCGTAGAGGTCACCGGCGACGATCACCAGATCCGGCTGTTCGGCACGGGCGATGTCGATCACCCCGGCGAGGACGGCCTTGTGCTCCTCGGCCCGGGACTGCCCCTTGAGCACCTTGCCCACGTGCCAGTCGGAGGTGTGCAGGATCTTCACAGTTGCACCGGCCCCTACCTAGAACGGGATGTCGTCGTCGGTGCCGCCGCCGGAGCCCACCACGGCGAACGGGTCGGCGGACTGGGTGATCGAGCGCAGCGTCTCCGAGGGGGCGCGGCCCGCCTCGGAGACCCGGGTCGCCCACGCCGGGAACGGGAACTCCAGGCAGAGCGGCACCGGGATGTCCGGCTGGTTGACGAACATGGTGCCCGGCTTGGCGAGCAGCGCCCGCTGCCGCTGTGCGGGCGGCAGGAAACCGTACTCCGGGCGGGACGCCTCGGCCGGGTCGAGCCGCCCGACCACCCGGATCGCCGAGTTGGTGACGATGCGCCGCTCCACCTCGCTCGCCGTCTGCTGGGCGCCGATCAGGATGACCCCGAGCGACCGCCCCCGCTCGGCGATGTCGAGCAGCACCTCCTTGATGGGGGAGGAGCCCTCCCGGGGTGCGTACTTGTTGAGCTCGTCGAGGACGACGAACAGCAACGGCTTGGCGGTGCCGGACTTCTCCTTGCGCTCGAACTCGCTCTTGAGCGTCACGCCGACGACGAAGCGCTGGGCCCGGTCCGGAAGGTTGTGCAGGTCGACCACTGTCACCTGCGCCGACTCGCTCGTGTTGATCGAGTGCGGGCGACGGGTCGCCAGGTCGCCACGGATCAGCCGGGCGAGATCCTTCTTGCTGCCGATCAACCGGCGGGCGAACGCGTTGACGGTGCCCAGGCCGACCGCGCTGCCCGCCCAGTCGGAGCGGGTCTCGTCGTCGTTGAGCGCCTCGACGATGTGGTCGACGAGGTCGCCGTAGGAGCCGAGCCGGACCCCGTCGATGCTCACCCCACCGTCGGCGGGCTGGGCGTAGCGGGCCAGGTGCGCGGTGACCGAGTGCACGACCATCGTGTACTGCTGGCGCTCGTCGTCGGCGTCGGCGAAGACGTACGGCAGCAGGCGGTCGGCACAGAACTCGCTCAGCGTCCAGTAGAAGGCGTCCACGCCGGTGAGCCGGCTGCTCACGTCCGGGGTTCCGGCCGCGTCGCCGACCCGGGGCGGGGCGTACACCCGCACGTCCGGGAAGGCGCCGGCGCTCAGGCCCAGCTTCGCGTACGCCGCCCGGGTCGGCTCGTCGAGGCGCGTGTTGGGGTGGTCGAGGAACAGCAGGTCCTCGCCCTTGACGTTGAAGATCAGCGCCTTGGCGTTGACCGCGTCGCCGCCCAGGACGCCGGAGCGGAAGACCGAGTAGAGCAGGAAGGTGGCGAAGCTCGTCTTGGTGGCCACCCCGGAGATGCCCGAGATGGAGACGTGCGCGCCCCGGCTGCCGTCGAGGAAGTCGGCGTTGAGGTAGACCGGCACCCCGTCGCGACCCATGCCCATCGGGATGCGCCGCTCCATCCGGTCGAAGTGCAGCGCCCGAGCCCGTGCGTCGCCCTCGGCCCGGTGCACCACCGCCCCCGGGGTCGGCGGCACGTAGAACTCCGGGTCGACCCGGGTGGTGGTCACCTCGGCCGCCTCCTGCACCTGGGCCGGCAGTGTGCCGTCGGCGATGGCGAACACGTCGGAGTCGAACTGGGCGCCCTCGTGCCGGGCCCGGACCTGGGTGACCACGCCGGCGATCGTCACCGGCTCGCGGTCGGGCAGCTCGCGGCGGGTGACCACCACGTCGTCGAGCTGGAGGTAACTGCCGGGCGCCACGGCCGTCCAGAACTGCAACGGGGTCGCGTCGGCGGTGCCCAGCACCCGCCCGACCGCCTCGCCCGGGCTGTCGAGGTCGGCGTCGGTCATCGGGCGACTCGGCTCGGTCGGGCATCACGGTCGGCGCGCATGACGTGCATCCTGCCCGAGGAGTACGACAGGTCGCCACGCGACGCGGCGGAGGACACGATGCCCGGTCACACTCGCGACGCTCGGTGTGTGACCGGGCGACGGTTCGTCACGGGCGGGCGTGGCGGAGCATGAGGACGCCGTCGTCGGCGGCGAGCACGTGCCGCAGCGGCAGGTGCCGGGGCGCGCTGGCGTCGCCGGCGGTGATCCGGCCCGCGCCGGGGCCGGCGAGCAGCGGCGCGACGGTGAGGCACAGCTCGTCCACCAGGTCGGCGGCGGTGAGCGCGCCGAGCAGGTGCGGGCCGCCCTCGCAGAGCAGTTGGGTCAGCCCGCGCCGGTGCAGCTCGGCCAGGCCGGCGGCGAGGTCGACCCGGTCGGTCCCGCAGCGCAGCAGGTCGGCGACGTCGGTCAGGCCGGGCGGCGGGTCGGCGTCGGCGCGGGTGAGCACGATCGGCCGGACCGGGGCGTCGGCGAAGGCCGTCTGCGCCGGGTCCAGGTCGAGGGAGCCGGAGACGACCACCAGCGTCGGGTACGCGGCCAGCCCGTTCGCCCGCCGCCAGGCGCGTCGCGGATCGTCGAGTCGGACCGCGCGGTAACCCTCGTGTCGCAGGGTGCCGGCGGCCACCACCAGGGCGTCGCAGACCATCCGCAGCAGGCCGAAGACCCGTTTGTCCGGCTCGCCGGACAGGCCGGCGGAGTAGCCGTCCACACTGACCGCGCCGTCCAGGCTGGCGACGAAGTTCACCCGCAGCCGGGGCTGGTCCGCGCGCTGGTAGAGCGCGGTAAGCGTGGCGTCGTCGAGCGGTTGGGTGGACGGCTCGGGCCAGAGTCGCCGGATCGGGATTCCGACCGTCATTCGCCGGCCGGACCGGTGACCGGAGGGGTCGGTTCGGCGGTACGGTGCTGGCAGTCGCACCAGTTCCGGCCCGGGCAGTCATCGTGCCGCCGGGCCCGGCACGCTCGGCAGATCATGCTCGCAGCCTAAGCCGCTCAAGGACAGGACAGCATGCCGCGTCAGATCTTCCAGTTGAAGATGTCCCTCGCCGGCGTACGTCCGCCGGTGTGGCGCCGGGTGCTCGTTCCGGCCGGCTACACGCTGGACCGACTGCACCGGGTCGCCCAGCACGCGATGGGCTGGCGGGACTGCCACCTGCACTCGTTCGAGATCGACGCGGTGGCGTACGGCGAGCCGGACCCGGACGGGGGCCTGGCGCTGCACGACGAGCTGGACGTCCGGCTGGACGCGGTCCTCGGCAAGGGCAGCAGGTTCTCCTACACGTACGACTTCGGTGACTGGTGGGAGCACGACCTCGTCGTCGAGGACGCGCTGACCGCCGATCAGGACGAGCGGTACCCGGTCTGCCTGGACGGCCAGCGGGCCTGCCCCCCGGAGGGCATCGGTGGGCCGTCGGGCTACCAGGCGCTGCTCGCGGCCCTGGCCGATCCGACCCATCCGGAGCGGGCCGTGCTGCGGGGCTGGGTCGGTGAGGGCTTCGATCCGACGTTCTTCGACCCCACCGTCGCCACCACACTGCTGCGTCGCTTCTGCTGACCCCGCCTGGCGTACGGGTCGACGTCCGTCACTAGCGGTGCCGGTCTGAAACAGGGCGGTAACGATCTGGGAACGCTCCCATTGGTCTATTGACACCCTGGTAGCGCCCCGGCAATCTCATGGGAGCGCTCCCGGGGAGTGGCGGAAGTCTCCTTCACAGCTCTCCCCAGATCGTCCACGACCACCGGTCCGGCGGCGGCAGGGGCGCTGCAGCACCCCCCACCACGCACGACACACCAAGCCTCACCACTTGAGAGGGGTCAGGATGAGCGTCACCTCACGTCGTCGCTTTGCGGCGATCGCGCTCGCGTCCGTCGCCGTACTCGCCTCGGCGACCGCCTGCGGCGACGACTCGTCGTCCGATTCGGACGGCGGCAAGGTCACCCTGGTCGTCGACGTCTTCGGCGACCAGGGCTTCGGATACGAAGATCTTTACAAGCAGTACCAGACTGAGCACCCGAACGTCACCATCCAGGAGCGCGGCAAGGGTCTCGGCCTGGGTGACTACAACACCCGGCTGACGCAGCAGATCACCGCCGGCGCGGGCGCCGGCGACGTCGTCGCCCTCGAAGAGGGCACGATCGTGCAGTTCTTCGCGCAGGCCGACAAGTTCGTGAACCTGGCCGACCACGGCGCCAACGACCTGAAGAGCAACTTCCTGCCCTGGAAGTGGGAGGGGGGCCTCACGCCGGACGGCAAGGTGCTCGGTCTCGGCACCGACGTCGGTGGCATGGCCGTCTGCTACCGCAGCGACCTCTTCAAGGCCGCCGGCCTGCCGACCGACCGCGAGCAGGTCGGCGCCCTCTGGCCGACGTGGGACGCGTTCATCGCCCAGGGCCAGAAGTTCGCCGCCGCCGACAAGAAGCACAAGTTCGTCGACTCGGCCACCAACTTCTACAACATCGTGCTGATGCAGACGGCGGGCGCCGGCAGCGGCTACACCTACTTCGACAAGAGCAACAAGCTCGTCGTCGGCGAGAACCCGGACGTGCAGTCCGCGTTCCAGCAGACCACCAAGATGATCAGCGCGGGTCTGTCGAACAACCTGCGGAGCTTCTCCAACGAGTGGAACGCCGGTTTCAAGAACGGCAGCTTCGCCACCATCGGCTGCCCGGCGTGGATGACCGGTGTCATCAAGGGTCAGGCCGGTGACGCGGCGGCCGGCAAGTGGGACGTGGCCAAGGCGCCGGGCAACGGCGGCAACTGGGGCGGTTCCTGGCTGGCCGTGCCGAAGGCCAGCAAGCACCAGAAGGAAGCCGCCGAGCTGGCCAAGTTCCTGACCAGCGCCAAGAGCCAGACCGAGGCGTTCAAGAAGGTCGGCAACCTGCCCTCGTCGCCGCAGGCTCTTGAGGACCCGGCCGTGCTGGCCGCCACCAACGAGTACTTCAGCGGCGCACCGATCGGCAAGATCTTCGCCGCCGGCGCGAAGGAGCTGAAGCCGGTCTACCTCGGCCCGAAGAACCAGGCGGTCCGGGACGCGGTCGAGAACGCGCTGCGCAGCATCGAGCAGGGCAAGGCCGCCGACGCCGCTTGGCAGGACGCGGTGAAGAACGGCCAGGCAGCAGGCAATGCGTGTGGGCCGGGTTGTCGGCTGGCGGGGTGACGTCGCGTTCGCCGTGTTCGTGGAGAAGGGCGGGGCCAGCACCGCCTCAGCCGTCCCGATCGCCGAGCGCTTCCTCCG
>NZ_JBFAPG010000309.1:0-7728 GCF_040675595.1 Micromonospora sp. NPDC049580 | reverse complement strand
CGGCGGTGGCGTAGGCGTCGGCGACGCCGAGGTCGCTGCCGACCACGGTCACCGAGCGCAGCCCGCTGGCCGGCGCGCCCCGACGGGGGTCCAGCACGTGCCGACCCCGCTCGTAGACCCCCGAGGTGGCCACGGCCAGATCGGTGCCGGCGAGCACCAGACACGTCGCCATCGCGTCCCAGGGGTGCCGGATGCCGATCCGCCACGGCTCCCCCGTCGGCGAGAAGCCGCGGACGCGCACGTCACCGCCGGCGTTGACGCAGTGGTTCGCCGCGCCGGCGGCGAGCAGCCGGTCGGAGGCGACCTGCGCCGCCCAGCCCTTCACGAACCCGGACGGGTCGAGCCGCCCGGTGGCGTACGCGTCGAAGAACCCGTCGGTGGCGCCCCACAGGTCGGCGCACGCCTCCAGGACGAAGCGCAGGTCCGCCGACGCCTCGGAGAGCAGCACCTCGCCCCGGTCGAAGCGGCACACCTCGCTGTCGGCCTTGTACGTGCTGAAGCGGCCGTCGACCTCACGCATCCAGGCGAAGACGTCATCGGCCAGTTCGTGCAGGCGGCCCGGTGGCAGGTCGTCGGCGAGGTCCAGGGTGATCGTCGTACCCATGATCTGCTCGACCCGGCAGAGCCCGGGTCGGATCATCGCGGCCGGCACGTCAGAATGCCTGCTCGATCGCGGCCCGCAGTGAGCTCTTGTAGGCGTTGCTGGTGGCGGTGGCGCCGGAGACGGTGTTCAGGTTGGCGCTCTGTTTCCGCACCACCTCACTGGGGGTGTTGGGAGCGCCGGTGCCGTTGTACGTGTCCCGCACGTCGCCGCTGTGGATGTCGGACTCGCCGCCGCTCGGCAACGCCAGGGTGGTGGCTTCAATGATCTTGCTGCCGGAGACCACGATCTGCACCTGCACGTACCCGTAGCCATTGGCCGTGTCCACCGGAGGGCCGGTGACCCGGCGGGTGGTCGACTGGGGCGCCTTGGTGGTGGTCTTCGGCGCCGAGGGCGCCTTCGCGGTGGTCTTCGTGCCCGACGGGCGGGCGGTGGTCTTGCTGGGCTTGGGCGACGTGGAGGGGCCGGCGGTCACCGACGGCTTCGGGCCCGCGCCAGCCGGGTCGGTCCCGGGCGCCTCGGGGTCGGCGCTCGGGTCGACGCCCGGCCCGGCGGGGTTGACCGGCTGCGCGGTCGGCAGGTTCTGGGCGACCTGGGTGGCGCCCGGCGAGCCCTTGAGCACCACCAGGGCGGTGGTGCTGGCGGCCAGACCGGTGATCGCGAACAACGCGCGACGCATGCGATGCCTTCCTACAGCTCGAAGGTGGCCAGGTGGATCTGCCGGCGGGGCACGCCGGCACGGCGCAGCGCGCGCAGCGACTGCTCGACCAGCCCGGGGGGCCCGCAGAGGTAGACGTCGCGCCGGGCCACGTCGGGCACCAGTTGACGCAGCCCGTCCGGGCTCATGAGCTGGCGGGGGCCGGGGTCGTCGCGGGAGCCGATGACGTACCAGATCGACGTGTCGCGTTCCTGGGCCAGCCAGTCCAGTTCCCGGCTGAGCAGCACGTCGGCTGGCGTACGGGCCCGGTAGATCAGGGCCGCGCCCGGCGGCAGCTCCTCCAGCATGGCCCGGATGGGCGTGATGCCGCTGCCACCGGCGATCAGCAGCGCCCGCTCGCGCACCCGGTGCGCGGCGGTGAAGGTGCCCGACGGGCCGTGGGCCCAGACCCGGGTCCCCGGGTCCAGGTCGCGCAGGTCGGCGGTGTGCCGGCCGACGACCTTGACGGTGAGCCGCAGCCAGCGGCCGTTGGCGGCGGCCGAGACGGAGAACGGGTGCGACTGCCACCAGCAGCCGGGGGTGAGGAAGCGCCAGCGGAAGTACTGCCCGCCGAGCATCTCCAGGCGGCCCAGCCGCTCCCCGGTGAGGTAGATGGAGATGGTGTCCGGGCTCTCCGCGACCACGTCGGCCACCCGCAGCCGGTAACGCAGGTTGAACGCCAGTGGCGCGATCACCCGACCCCAGAGCAGGGCGGCGACCACCAGCAGGTACAGGGCGATCCAGCCGGTCCGCACCGGGCCCGGCTTGTAGAGCTGCGCGCCGTGGGTGAACTGGTGCCCGTAACCGAGCAGCAGCACCAGATAGCTCGACCGGTGCAGTAGGTGCCACGCCTCGTAGGGCAGCGCCCGGCGGATCGCCCGGACGCTGCTGAAGCCGACCACCAGCATGATGCCGGTGGCGACGAAGGCCGAGAGCATGTCCTCGTAGCCGCCGAGCAGCGTGCCCACCTCGGCGAGGACCGAGTGGTTTCGCAGGTCGGCGTACCCGACGAGGATCAGCGACAGGTGCGACAGCACGGCGACCAGCAGCGTCGCGCCGATGTCGCGGTGCCAGCGGCCGAGCTGCTCGCCGCCGATCCACCGCTCCAGCACCGGCAGCCGGCTCATCATGAGCACCTGCACCAGGAGCAGGTAGCCGGCGATCAGGCCGGTGATCCGGCCGGCCGCGGTGACGGTGGCCGCGGTGGTCCGCAGCGAACCGGCGGGGGTGCCCAGCCACCAGGGCAGCACGCTGGCGAGCAGCCCGACCAGGAGCAGCGCGGCCAGCAGCCGCCGGCCGCCGGGTCCGCGCCGGGCCGGGATCTGCGGGGGTACGGGTTCCGCCGACCGGCCGCCGTGCCAGGACGAGGTCGTCCCGGTGCGGCGGCCGGCGGCGTGGGTGTGCGAATGCGTCACGCGTACAGCTTCATCGGTGCGTACTTCATGCGGGGGAACACCTTCTGCACCTCGGCGTTGGTGAGCCCGAAGCGGCCCTGCGCCAGGGAGCCGTACACGTTGAACATGTTGTTGTATTCCGGCACGTCACCGGAGTCCAGCTTGTCCAGGCCGTTCCAGGTGCCGAGCAGCGATCCGGCCAGCTTCTTGCCGGACAGGACGGTGACCACGCCGCCGTGGCCGTGGTCGGTGCCGCCGGTGTTCGAGCTGACCCGGCGGCCGAACTCGCTGGACACCATGATCGTGACGTCGGCGGCCTGCGGGCCGAGGTCGGTGAAGAACGCCGCCATCGCGCTGGCCAGCTCGTTCAGCCGGCGGTGCAGCTGGCCGCCCTCGCGAGTGCCCTGGTTCTCGTGGGTGTCGTAGCCGCCCATGCCGACGGTCGCGACCCGGACGTTGGCACCACCCTTGATCAGCTGCGCGAGCTGCTGGAACGCGTTGCCGACGCCCTCGTACTTGACGCCCGCGGCGGGCTGGTACGGCTTGGCGGCGAGCTTCTGCGCCGTGGCCAGCGCGCCCATGCCCTCCTGCACGGCCTCCTCGACCGGGTGGTTGATCCCGGTGAAGAGCCCCTTGATGGCCTTCTCGGTGGCGGCCCGGAACTTGTCGTCGCCGTTGAGCCGCAGCGAGCCGACGCTGTTGAGCGAGAGCGCGCCGTTGTTGCCGACCAGCGAGCGGGGCAGCGTGCTGCCGATGCCGACGCTACGGAACGCGGTGCCCTTGCCCAGGTGGTCGACCAGGCCGTCGAGCCAGCCCCGGCCGCCGGTCTCGTTGGGCAGCCCGCCCAGGTTGCAGGCGTCCGCGGCCTGGAAGTGGCTGCGGGACAGCCGCTCGTCGGAAACCGCCGGGATGAAGCCCAGCTGACCGGCCTTGAGGTACTGCTCCAGCGGCTTGAACGCGCTGGTCAGCTTGAAGCCGCGGCTCAGGGCCAGCGAGTCGTCGCCGAGCAGCAGGTCGGGCCGGGCCTTGGCGAGCACCGGGTCGTTGTCCGGCGCGATCAGGCTCAGCCCGTCCAGGCCGCCGTAGAGGAAGACGTGGATCAGCGTGCCGGTCTTGGTCGCCGCGAACGACGCCGAGGTGGTGACGAACTGCGCGGTGGCCAGGGCGGTGGCGGTGGCCGCCGCACCGGCGACGAACGTCCGCCGGGTGACGCCGCGCCCGTCCTGCTGGGCCTCCTCCAGGTCCTCCAGCGTGCGGTAGCGGTCGGCCTCGGCCGCGTTCTCGGCGGCGACCAGGTCGGCCTCCGCGCGCAGCAGCGCCTCGGCCGGGTTGTCGGCCAGTCGCCGCAGGTCGGGGCATTCGGGGTGCAGGGGGAAAGAGTTGTACACAGTCTTCTCCATCGGGTGCCTCACCGGAGGTGGTGCTGGGGGGACGCGAGGATCGCCCGCGCGACGGCGGTGATGGCCCCGTTGAACGTGGCATCGACCTTGGCGGTCGCCGGCACGCCGGCCACGCCGAGGATCAGGTTCTTCTCCCGGGTGCTCAGCTTCTGGTTGACCAGTCGCATCGAGAGCGCGTCCACGTACGCCCCGGCGGTGGCCGGCGGCTTGGCGACCAGCTTCTCCGGCGCCGTGTACGTGAAGGCGGTGCGGTAGCCCGCCACGATCTCGCCGGCCTCGTTCCAGCCGTTGACCATCGTGCCGGCCGAGGTCCACGCGACGTAGACGTCGGGGTAGCCGTCCGGGGTGGGCTGACCCATCGGGTACTGGCCCAGCTCGCGCAGCTTGTCCTGGATCTGCCGCAGGCCCCGGGCGAACGGGGTGCGCTTGTTGTCGCCGTTGTCGTTCTTCGCCGACGCCTCCGGCGCGACGCCCAGGGTGCGGTACGTGGCGACCAGGTACTCCATCGGCCGGCGCACCTTCTGGCCCACCGCCGCCCAGAACTCCGACGAGCTGAACAGCGTCATCAGCACCGGCTTGATCATGCCGTTGTTGCTGGTGTACGACTTGGCCAGCCGGTCCACGAGGGACTTCGGCGGGGTGTCCGAGACGAACCGGGTCGCGAGGCTCTGCGCCACGTACTTCGCGGTCGAGGGGTGCAGCGCGATGTAGGTGATGTACTTGTCGATCGCCGCGTCTACGGCGGCGATCTCCTTGGCCGTCGGGTTGTTGACGTCCTTGATGCTGAACGTGTTGGCGTGGGTGAAGCCGAGGATCTTCACCTTGCCCATGTAGTGCTGGTTGACGCGCAGGACGTACTGGCCCTTGTCGTCGACGCCACGGCCGGTCTGCAGCATGGCGGCCTGCCGGACGTCGCCCTCCTTGTAGCCGCCGTCGACGCCGACCGAGTAGAGCTCCAGGTTCTCCCGGGCGAGGTTCTCGTTGATGGCGTCCTTGCGGGAGTCCTTCTGGTTCAGGTAGATCAGCAGCGCGGGGTGCTTGTTCGCCGCGACCAGCATCTCGGGGTAGCTGCCCAGCGCGTGCTTGCGTACCACGTCCTTGTCGAACGACGTGCGGTACACCTCGCCGCCGTCGAAGTCGGCGGCGACGTGCAGGAAGTCGTTCCAGAAGTCGACCATGACCTCGAACAGCTGGCGCTTCGACCAGATCTGGCGGGCCAGGGTGGCGTCGACCACCTCACGCTCCGGCTGGGCGCCCTGCTCGTTGAGCTTGTCGCGCTGGGTCCGCAGCTGCTCCACCGAGAGCGTCTGGGTGGGCAGCTCGGCGAGCTTCAGCTCGGCCTTGCTCGGCTCGATCTTGTCCGGGTCGAGCTGCCCGCGGATCCACGCGTCGATGCCCTGGCGCTTGATGTCGGCGACCACGGCGGGCGTCGCGCCGAAGGTGGCCCGCCGGGCCAGGTGCAGGATCGGGTCCTTGGCGAGCACGGTCTTGACGGTCACCGTGGTCTCCGCGGCGGCCGCCGCCGGGCCGGAGAAGGTCCGGCCACCGGTCGGCGCGTTCTTCTTCAGCGCCTCGCCGGCCCGGGAGCCCATGTAGCTCTCGTTCTGCTCGGTGTAGGTACGCACCGTGCTGGGCTGCTGGCCGCTGGGACGCGCCGCGGTCCCGTCGGTCACCGTGTTGCCCGTCGCGTCGCCCGCGGCCGCCTCGTCACCGAAGAGGCTGCGGAACTGCGGCGTCATGGCGAGCGCCGCGCCACCGGCCACGACGGCGGCGGTGCCACCGAGCGCGACCATGGCCTTGCGTCGGCCGACCTTGCGGCCCGGCTCGTCGTCATCGTCCAGGGTGGGCAGTCCAGCACCGGCCGGACGCGCCGGGGCCGGACGACCCAGACCCTCCGGGCCGACCCACTGCGGCCCACGCGGGGCGGGGGCGGGTTGTCCGGCGTGCGCGTACCCGTCGCCGTACTGCTCGCGCGGGTCCCCCTGCGCCGGGTAGCCGCCCTGGTAGGGGTGGGGCGAGTCGTATCCGTACGACGCGGACGCGGTGGGGTCGCCGTAACTGTCCGCGCTGTGGTGCTGGCGTCCGTCCCAGCCGCGGTCGTCCCGCGGTCGACGTGGTGGCACATTCTGGTCGGCCATGTACCAATCCCGATTTCTGATGAGCGCCGGAAGCTGCGACCGAGCAGGTGCGGCAGGTGCGGCGACTGTTGCCTGAGGGGGTTGCTACGGCAAGGTAACCAAGCGCTCAGGTGCCTTCAAGGTGAGCCGAACACGCCGGTGAGGGCACTTAAGACAGCCCTCACCACCGCGTTCGTGGCAGGCCGCTGACGCGGGCCGGGCTCCGACCTTCCCAGCAGGGCGGACGTAAGGCAGCCGGGTACGGATCGGACCTCGCCGCCGTACGCGACACGTTCCGCGTCGTTCACCACCACAGGCAAACTTAAGGCTCGGCTAAGCCGGACGTGAAGTGTCCTCACGCTGGGAAAAGGAGGAGCGGGCGAGCGTGAGCCGCCGCCGCAGCGGGTATGCCGCCGAACCGCTGAACGCGTGAGGGGAAGGCAGCGCCATGCTCAGCAAAGAGGATCAGCGCAGGTTCGACCAGATCACCCGTCAGCTCCGGGAGAGTGACCCGGCCTTCTTCGCCCGGCTGGACCACCGGGTCCGAGCCCGCAGGGGCCGCTACCTGATGTTGTTGACCATCGTGCTGTGGGCGTCGCTCCCGGCGATGGCCGTATTCGCCGGCCGGCTGGCCGGCGCGATCTGCGCGGTGGTGCTGGTCGCCAACGCGGCGATCATGTGGCGGTTCCGCCGCCGCTGGACGTGAGGGCTCACCCCGGGCCGAACGCCCGGTACGCACGACGCAGCCGCTCCAGCAGGCCCGGCCCTCCGATGGCCGGCGCCGGCGGGCCGAGCTGGCGCAGCAGGAGATCCGGCCCGGTCGCCAGTCGGGGTGGCCGGTCGGGCAGCGGCACCGGCGACGCCCAGAAGCGGTCCACCGCCTCCGCGAGGGGGGTGGTCGCCAGCCCGGCGAGCGCCCGGGCCGCACCGACCGGCGGCAGCGCGTCCACCGCGGACGAACTGTCGTCCGAAGTGGACACGGGGGCGGCAGCCGGCGCGGGCGACACCGCCGTGCCGGTGGCCTCGGCCCGACGGGCGCGCAACCGGTCGAGCAGGTCCGCGCGCGAGCGGCCACGCCAGTGCAGCAGCTCGAACGGGTCCGCGTCGAACGCCTCGGCGAGCAGATAGAACGTGGCCGCGAGGTGCTTGCACGGCACCGCGAAGTCGGGGCAGTTGCAGCGTTGGGTCAGCTCGTCCACGGCGGCCGGGAAGAGCGGGGCGCCCGCCGCCACGAACAGCTCCTCCAGCTCGTCGGGCAGGTCCCCGGCGAGCAGGCGGGCGCTGAAGAACGCCTGCCCGGCCAACTCGTCCTCGATCCGGGTCCAGAGCGCGGCCGGGAACGTCGCCAGCGCGATGGAGACCTCGTACGGCCGGGGCCGGGAACCCTGCACCTGGGCGGTGACCCGGCCCGGCGCGATGTCGAGCCGGAGCACCTGACCGGCCCGCGCGTACGACCGGCCACGGGTCAGCCGGGTGCCGAGCGCGAACGACTCCAGCACCTCCAGGAAGCGCCGGGACC
>NZ_JBFAPG010000308.1:0-7747 GCF_040675595.1 Micromonospora sp. NPDC049580 | reverse complement strand
CCGAACTCAGCCGCACGCCCAGGCGGCGGCGTGCCCACCGGGCCGAGGCCCGCAACGAGGTGAGCATCGTGGCCATATCCGCAGCCTAGGGTCCTCGGGGCTGAGAAGGCGCTGAGAGACCGCCAGGGTGGTGCGACTGCGCCACGTGGGGCACTGTCATCCGCCGTCGGCGGCCAGCCGGTAGCCCATGCCCCGTTCCGTCTGGATGGCCCGCCTGCCAAACGGATGGTCGATCTTGCGGCGCAGGTAGCCGACATACACCTCGACGATGTTGGGGTCGCCGTCGAAGTGGGCGTCCCAGACGTTGTCGATGATCTGCCGCTTGGACACCACGTCGCCACGATGACGCATGAGGAACTCCAGCAGCGCGAACTCCCGGGCGGTCACCCGGATCGGTTGCCCAGCGCGGGTGACCTGCCGCCGGGCCGGGTCCACTGCCAGGTCACCGGCGGTCAGGATCACCGGTCGGGCCGGGGCGCCCCGGCGGATCAGTGCCCGCAGGCGGGCCACCAGCACCACGAACGAGAACGGCTTGATCAAATAGTCGTCGGCGCCGAGGTCGAACGCGTCGGCCTGGTCGTACTCGCCGTCCTTGGCGGTCAACATCAGCACCGGCGTCCACACGTCCCGCGAGCGCAACTGGCGGCACACCTCGTAGCCGTTGAGGCCGGGCAGCATGATGTCGAGCACCACCGCGTCGTACGGGTTCTCGGTGGCTGCCCACAGCCCGTCAATCCCGTTGTGCTGCACATCGACGGTGAATCCCTCGTCGGTCAGGCCGGCGCGGATCACCTCCGCCAGGGCGGTCTCGTCCTCGACGACCAGCACGCGCACGCCGCTCGTTCCTTCCCGCCCGTAGACCCGGCGGACCCGGCCGGGTCCGCGTCACCTCCGATCATCGCGCGCGAAGGGGCGGAGGCGGCCGAGTCAGGATATAGGCGACCCAAAAGGCCAAGATCGGGCTCAACCAGGACCGTGGGGACGCCGCCGCGGCCACGGGCCCAGTACACCCACGGCACATATGCCCACACGTCAGCGACGGCTCGGCCGGGGTTTCGGCGTGGCGGGTTGGAGACGGCTGCGGGCCACCAGTTCGACGGTGAGGACGACGGCGACGGCCTCTACGGCGAGGAGCCCGACGAGGACGACCAACTGCGTCACTCCGGCGGCGAGCGGGCTCGCTCCGCCGAGCAGCACACCGACGAAGGCGCCGGGCAGGGTCACCAGGCCAACCGTCCGGGTCTGGTCAAGCGCCGGGACCAACGCCTGTCCCGCCGCCGGACGGCACACCAGCAGCACCGCGTCGCGGGGCAGCAAGCCCAGGGCCAGGCCGGCCTCCACCTCACCGCGCCTGCTGGTCAGCTCGTCGAGCGCGCGCCGCCCGGCCAGCGACGTCGCGGTCATCGCCCCGCCGATCAGGATCCCCGCGACCGGGATGATCGCGATGCCGCGCATCGGCACCAGGCCCGCCAACAGCAGCCCCGCCACCACAGCCATGCTTCCCACCACGATCGGCGCGCCGGCCCACCACCCCCGACCGCCGCCCGTGACACGCCGACCGGACGTGCCCGCCGCCACCGCGCACATCAGGACAACAAACGCAGCTGTGGCCCACAGCGACACCGCGATGCCCACGATCAGCAGCGACACGGCACCCAGTTGGATCGCGGCACGGACGGCGGCGACCATCACCTGCCGACCGTGACCCAGCTTTCCGAAGGTCACGACGACCGCCGCTACAAGGGTCAGGACAACCAGCGCGACACCGAGCTTCGGGCCAACCACGAGCATGGTCGAGGACATGCCGACAGTCTCCCGCCACGCCCGGCCCTCGCGGTCGCGGCCGACATGCCGCGCTGTCGATATTCGCCGAGCGTAGGACGCTGGAGACGGGCGCCCGGGTACGTGCTCCTCCGGGCACCCGCCCCCGGCGGGGGTTGGTCAGCCGCGTCGCCACTTCTGGTTGGCGCCGCCGTTGCAGGTCCACAACTGCAGGACCGCGTCGTTGTTCGGGTCCCAGTCCTTGATGTCGACGCACTTGTTGGCCTGCGGATTGACCAGGTCACCGGCGCCGCTGAGCACGAACTGCTGCGCGGGATTGCCCGAACAGGTGGCGATCTGGATGGCAGCGCCGTCGGCAGTGGAACCCCAGGCCACGTCCATGCACTTGTTGTTCTGGGTACGCAACGTGCCGCCGACAAACTCCCAGCGCTGGTTCGTGCCGTCGGTGCAGTTCCAGACAATCAGGCGTTGACCATCGCTGAAGTTCCAGTTCGGTACGTCGATGCACTTGTTGTGCCAGTTGCTGACGATCCGGCTGGAGTCGCCAGCGGTGGTGGTCAGAGACAGCCCGTAGCGCTGAAGGATCGGTGTGATTGGCTGGTAGAAGAAGTTGCCTCCGGCGTCGCAGTTGCCGGTGGTCCCGGAGGTGACGCCTTGCGCCTGGTTGCCTGAGATGACCGCGCCTCCGGAGTCGCCGGGCTGCGCGCAGGCGCTGCTGCGCACCAGGCCCACGACCGCACCCTGGGCGTAGTTGACGGTGACGTTCTTGGCGGTGATGGTGCCGCACCGCCAGCCGGTGGTGCGTCCCGAGCGGCAGACCGAGCTGCCTTGGACGGCCTCACCAGAGCCGGCGACCAACACGTTGCCGCCGGCGTAGTTGTTCACCCACGGCTGGGAGGCCCAGGAGCCGTTGGTACGAACCCAGCCGTAGTCGTTGCCGGGGAACACCGACTCGGCGACGGTGCCCTGATCGACGTTGTTGAAGCCGCGGGTGGGCGCTCCCGCCCCACCGCAGTGACCGGCGGTGACGAAGCCGCCGGCGACCGCAAAGCCGACCGAGCACAGCGTTCCGGCACCGATGGCGTACTGGTCGCCGCCCCGGATGTCGAAGACCGGCCGTGGGGTTTCGGTGGTGACCCGGACGGTCACCTCGTCCGGGTCGGCAGTACTGCCCCGGACGAACGCGAGACCGGCGGATCGGGACGTGGCTGCGACGACAACCGTGTTGGTGACCGGGTCGACGTACCAGGTGCGCACCGCGTCCGCGGCGTCGGCCGCCACCGAGTCCAACGCCGACTTGGTGGCATTCAGCTGTCGCTCGGAGCGGGTCACGACCCTCGGTGTCGCGCCGGCGGCCCGTACCGCGGCGGCATCCGCGGCCCGGGTGACGCCCACGAGCAGTTCGGTGCCGTCGACCCAGGCGCCGGCATACCGCTGGCCCAGCGCGCTACGGAGACGTTCGGCGATCGGTGTCGCGGCGGCCTCCATCCGGAGCCGGACCTGGACCTGAGCGTCGGACAGATGGAGGTCTCGGCGCATCGCCTCGGTCATGGACACCGCGGAGTCGTGCGGCGGGGAGATCGGGTCGGACGGCGGCGCGGCGGCGGCGCCCTGGGACGGTACGGCGAGTGTCGCGCCGGCGATGACGGCGACGGCGGCGGAGCGCCATGTGGTCTGTTTCACGGGGGTGTCCTCTATTGCATGGTGGGGTTCAGCGTGGGTGCTCGAGCCGTCCGGGCATCCGTTCGGGGGGACGGATGCCGGCAGCGGCGGGTGGGACGTGGTTCGGGGGTTGGTCAGCCGCGTCGCCACTTCTGGTTGGCGCCGCCGTTGCAGGTCCACAACTGCAGGACCGCGTCGTTGTTCGGGTCCCAGTCCTTGATGTCGACGCACTTGTTGGCCTGCGGATTGACCAGGTCACCGGCGCCGCTGAGCACGAACTGCTGCGCGGGATTGCCCGAACAGGTGGCGATCTGGATGGCAGCGCCGTCGGCAGTGGAACCCCAGGCCACGTCCATGCACTTGTTGTTCTGGGTACGCAACGTGCCGCCGACAAACTCCCAGCGCTGGTTCGTGCCGTCGGTGCAGTTCCAGACAATCAGGCGTTGACCATCGTTGAAGTTCCAGTTCGGTACGTCGATGCACTTGTTGTGCCAGTTGCTGACGATCCGGCTGGAGTCGGTGGCCGGGGGCGGCGTGGTGGGCGGCGGGTTGCCGCCGGTGAACGGCGAGAGAATGATCGCCGCCGAGCGGGGGTCACCGTGGTGCACCAGCGACTCGAAGCCACCGACGTCGTCGTAGGCGAAGCCGTACGCCTTGCCGTCGGCCATGTTGGCGTGGACGATCCGCGAGTAGTGGTTGGGCGAACTGTTGCGGTAGAACTGGTTCGCATCCAGCACCGGCTCCTGCGACGAGGTGCCCAGGGTGCCTCGGTTCAGCGCCGTGCACAGCGTCCGCTTTATCTCCGGCTCGATGAACGGTGGCGTGTTCGGGGCGTTGAACACCCCGTCGCAGCCCCAGACGTTGGCCGTGCTGGGCTTGGCCACCGTGGCGACCTGAGCGCCGGCAGAGTCGGTGAAGACCATGGTGTTGCCGTTGGTCCGGCCGAAGAACCGCCGGTTCGGCTCGTTGACCCGGGGCACGACGGTGAGGGTTCGGCCCGTGTACGCGTTCCACGCCGAGGTGATGTATCCGTCCAGGTAGTTCGGGCTCATCAGGCCGGCGTCCATCGCCTTGCCGGGCGCGAGGACCCGCAGGACGGTGCCGTCGGAGCGGGTGTACACGGAACGGGCGAAGTCGCCGTTGGCCCGGATCTGGTTGATCACGTTCTCCCGGCCGTTGGCGACCGGGTCGCCGGTGCGGATCGTCTGTCCGTCGGCACCGGTGACGCTCACGCCGTGCGGGACGGCGAACATGTCCACCTGGGAACTGTTCAGCCACAGACCCGAGTCGTTGTAGGTGAACTCGGACCAGTCGAACAGGATGTCCCGGTTCGGGTCACCGCCGGCCCACGGAGCGGGTTGGACAAGCCCGTCGGGGCTGAGACGGAGGTCCAACTTCCGGCCGAAGGAGAAATAGATCCGGCCCGAGATGAACCGCGGGACGCGTACGGTGACGCTGCCTCCATTGCCTGGGCCCGAGATCGCGACGTCCGGCGCGGGGGTCGGTGGCAGGCCACCAGCGGGCCAGGCCGAGAACTGTCCGGCGGCATTGACGTAGCCGAGCCGGCCGCCGGGGCGGATATCCTGCCCCAGGATGTAGAGGAACACGGCCTCGCCGCGGCCGGAGTTGTTCGTGACGGTGACGGGTAGGACATCAGGCCCCACCGCGTCGGCCGGCTGCGGCATGACGGTGACCATCGGAACAGCGGTGACAAGGACCGCCGCAGCGGCGCCGAGAGCCACCCTGAGGCGGCCTAGCATCGACAAGCTCTTGTTCAACCGGAACCTCCTGACATCGGCCTGGCCCGTCCTGACGGCCAGGACGAGTCCGAGAGAGCGCTCTCACAGCCTGATAATCATCGATGGCAAAGTCAACAGCAATCGTTAACTTTGTTGCCTGTGATTCGGAGGTCATCAGGTCCCAGATAACCCGGGAGCACCATGAGGCAGCGTCAACGGGCGGGCATCGTGGACGGCCCACCCTCTCGGTGTCGGCGCCCCGGGCCGGCTCGGCGGTCAGGCACTCTGGGTTGAACCCCAGGGTTCAGCGGATGCCCACGAAGAACCGGGTCTGGTCACTGCGGTGCAACGCGTAGTAGGCCTCGAAACGGGTGCCGTCGGGCAACCAGGCCACGGATTCGATGCCGAGCAGAGGCGTTGAGGTCGCCACCTCGAGCAGCGCGGCGTCGTCGGGCTCCGGGAAGACCGCTTCGATCCAACGGTCGGCTGCGGCGGCCTCCAGCCCGTAGCGGCGTCGCAGCACGTCGTACAGCGACTGGTTCTCGAGCACGGCGCGCTCCAGGCCGGGCACCAGGCGGGCCGGCAGAGCGGTATCGACGAGCAGCCACGGCTGTCCATCGACCCGTCGGAGTCTGCGCATCCGTACGACCTGCTCGCCGTGCGGGATCTGCAGCAGCTCGGCTTCGCGCTGGTCCGCCTCGCCGAGGCTCTGGCTGATCGTGTGGGTGGCCACCCTGCGGCCGGCCTCCCGCAGATCGTGCGCGGATCCGGACACCGAGCCGACGAAGTGCAGCTCCGTCTTACGTGGAGCGACGAAGGCGCCCCGCCCTTTGACCTTGTAGATCATCCGCTGCTGGACGAGCTCACGCAGCGCTTCCCGCACCACGGTCCGAGAGACGCCGAAGATGTCGCTCAACTCCGCCTCGGAGGGCAGCGGCTGGTCCGGGCCGACCTCACCCGACTCGATCTGACTGCGCAGCGCTCGCATCAGCTGCATCCACAGCGGTTCGACCCCGTCACGGGTCAACCGCCGGTAGGTCATCGTCATGGATCCCCTTCTCATCGATCGCGTACAGCATGCCATGCCGCTAATGCTGTCGTTACAGGTTGCACGGATTTCTGAGGCGGGATCGCGGATGGCGGTACCCACCGTCAGGGAATCCCCTGGTCGTTACGCCCCTGTTACCAGAAACACTGTGACGTGCAACACGTTCTTAACGCAGATCTAGCGCACCTGTCACTACAGGTCTGTAATAACTGGACCTCGCCCCACCCCCGTGGTGGCCAGGCAACCTGCGCACACCGTGTCCCGCTCCGGCGGGGCCGCTCTTCCTGGAGGCCCCCACCATGCGCGTCCACCACACATCCCGGCGCTGGCGCGCCGCAGCGTCAGCCTCGCTCGCGGCCGCAATCGCGCTAACGGCGTCCGGTTGCGGCTCCGGCTCGAACGACGGCGGAGGGAGCGCAGGCGGCGACAAGCCGTTCATCGCGCTCAGCAACGGCTTCATCGGCAACGGCTGGCGGCAGACGATGATCGCCAAGTTCGAGGCCTCCGCCGCCAAGGCGCAGAGCGACGGGCTGATCGGCAAGTTCAAGGTCGTCAACGCCCCCGGCGAGAACTCGGCCACCGAGCAGGTCGCCCAGATCAAGAGCCTGCTGCTGCAGAAGCCGGACGCCCTGCTCATCGACCCGGCCTCGCCGACCGCGCTCAAACCGGTCATCCAGCAGGCCTGCGACGCCGGCATCAAGGTCGTGGTCTTCGACTCAGCGATCGACGCCCCCTGCGCCCACGTGCTGCTCAACAGCTTCAAGGACTGGGCGACGGCCGCAGCCGAGCCGCTGGTCAAGGGCATCGGCGGCAAGGGAACGGTCATCGTCAGCCGCGGCGTGGTCGGCTCCCAGCCCGAGGAGGAGATGTACAAGACCACGCAGGAGATCCTGGCCGCCAACCCGGATGTCAAGGTCGCCGCGACCGTCAACGGGATGTGCGACGGCGCCAAGGCGCAGAAGGCCGTGCTCGGCGTGCTGTCCAGCGTGCCGAAGGTGGACGGCGTCATCGGCTGCGGCGACGGCTACGGCGTCGCCCAGGCCTTCACCACGGCCGGCAAGCCGATCCCGGCGCTCACCTTCGAGACCAACGGCCGCGCGCTGAAGTACTGGCAGGACAGCAAGCTCGACAACGGCTCGGTCGCGGTCATGTCCGACCCGGGCCAGTCGGTGGCCGCCCTCTGGGAGGCGATCGACCTGCTCGACGGCAAGGACATCCCGAAGGAACTGACCTTCCCGATCGTGCTGGTGGAGCAGAAGGACGTGGCCGCCTGGGCCGGCGCGCTCAAGCCCGACGAGTACGCCGCCTGGCCGTGGACCCAGGACCTCTTCCGCAAGCAGGTCGAGGCCGTGAAGACCGGTGGCGCGCCGGTCCAGCCGCCGATCCCGACGGCCGCCGGCTGACCGGGACATCCCAAAGGAGCGGATCATGCACGTCGACAACCTGCCGGTGGGGTCGCTCGCGGCCCCGCCGGCGGGCGACCGGGAGGCCACACCGGCCCAGCCGGTCGTCACCG
>NZ_JBFAPG010000307.1:0-7774 GCF_040675595.1 Micromonospora sp. NPDC049580 | reverse complement strand
CCGCGCCGCTCGGCGTCCGGATCTGCCCACGCGCGGATGGCCTGGCGGAGAAGTACTAGCTCTGTTCGGCTGCGCCGTACCTCACCGGACTGAGATCGGCGGGCAGGTTGCGCGCGGCCAATGACACGGCCTCCTCCGCTGTAGCGGTCTCACCGAGTTCCTGTCCCAGGTAGCCCATCGTGACGATGTAGTCCTTGCCTCGCCCGGCATGCAAGCACACCAGGAGATCACGGGAGAGGCTGGGCCGGGTGCTGGTGGAGAACCGCAGAGACCAATGGCTGGTGAACGGGTAGAGCTGCCGGAGCCTTGGCTCGGCGTACGCGGCCTCGATGAGCGCGTGGTACTCGGGCCAGTTCACCTCCGCTGCCTCCGTACGCAGGTGCCGCCACTCCGATTCGACCAGCCCTGCCGGATCGCGGTCGGGCACCTCGAACCGTCCAGTCAGTTTCACGAACGACGCAGCCTGGGGGATCTCGGTCAGGTGCGCTCCGTCATGCCAGGCCTGCGCGGCTCGCGCCACCTGACCGAGATCCACCGTGTCTCCTTCGATCAAGGCCAGACCTTGGTCGCGCTCGCAACTGCGAATAGACCACCGCCGCTCTACGTAGCTGGCGGACACCTTCAACTCCTCACGATGCGGGAGGGTGGTCGGAACGACAGCGCCATGCAACGAATTGGACGCCGTAACCGGCACGCGAATGGACAGCCCTTGCCGGATGGCGACGGCTCGCAACGCCGCCGCAAGGCTGCCCTCGGCAGCAACCTCCGGATAGAGAACAACAGGATCGGGGTAGGTCGGCACGGCTCACGATTCTGCCCCACCACGCTGCCGGGACAGCCGCGAGACGGCCGGGATCGAGTCGACTCGAAGCACCCGCTCTTGCCGCGATCCGCGTGGTCATGGCTCCCCTCTCTGTCAAGACACCGCCAGGAGGAGAGTTCTATCCTGGGTTTCGGCGGGTCCAGGAAGTGACTTCTCCGAAGAGCCGGCTGGGGGATGAGGGTCGGTCGCGCTGGAGCCAGTTGTCGTTCCCCGTTGTCCTCCCGGGCCCGCTGCCGGCCGCCGCCGACGACGGTCTCGTCGCGGGCCATGACCTCGATCGTTACCGAGCGCTTGTGCGGGTCCATCCCGCTGACCACACGATCTGACGTGCCACTCACCGCGTCCTCCGATGCTCGATCCACCTGGGTTGTCGAGCCGGGAGGGCAACGCTACTTCGAGCCGAGCAAACCCCTCTTGAGCCTCTCCCCGCCATGGGGCGACGCCCGGGCCGCGCAGGCCAAATGAGAGCCACACGACCAGCGTGGGCAACCGAAATGAGAACGACAGCCCGGGCGCCTCGACCGAAGCCTGGCCGGGCCGGGCCGGGCCGGGCCGGGCCGGGCCGGGCCGGGCCGGGCCGGGCCGGGCCACGGTCGCAGGTCAATGAAACAAGTAGCCGAGATGAGTGCACAGATCACATAACACTCGGCCTGAGCCGGCGGACTTTATCGAAGACCGAAGTCGCTAGGAGCCTCGGCCGCTTTGGCTCTGAACGCCTTATCCAGATTCTCATCCGCTGGGCCGAGAAGGTCATAGAACTGACGTTCCCGCGATCCAGCGTATTCGACATCTGACTCATGGTTCAAGACGTCAGCCAGGAGGTCAGCAAGCTCGGACAGGCGGAAGTAGCGCATCGCGTCGATCGCCCGTCTCAGGCGGAAAGGTTCGTTGACTTCCACGGCGAAGCCCAAGCCGCCGCCCATGGCCGAGTTGTAGACACGTAGCAGGAAGGAAAGGTGCGCAATCCCCAGCGGAGTTCCTTCAGGCGCTTCACCGTCAGCCCCATAGTCGCAGGCACGGTTCCAGATGACGGCGGGATCGTCCAACACGGACCACCTCCACGTCTCATCCAACTCGTCCATCATGGGCCACCGAGTTCCTCTTACTCGCGCCGATACATCGCACGATTCAATCACGCTAGCCCCCTACTCGTCGCGCGACCTCTTCTGCCGCGTCCGGGCGTTACTCGGCGTATCCGCGGGACTGAATTGGTGTAGCCGTATTCGGGCTCGGGTCGATATCGTCGCGCCGTGGTGCAATCCAGGCGGTACCCCTATGTCGGTCCGGCCGAGTTCCGTGACCGGGCGTCCGACTGACGGCATCCGGATCTGCCGCTGAGTGTGCGCGGATCTGTCGAAAGTCGTATGTCGGATCGCGCAGGCGTACCTCGGCGGGCCGTCGGCCAGGCCCGCGTCGCCAGGGTCACGGCTCACCCAGGTCAATACCGGAAGACCTGCTCGGACACTCGGAACGTCGTGCTGCACTGCGTGCAGGTGGCACGGCCGAACAGGTAGGTGAGGGCAATGGCGACGGACTGCTGCCCGGCCTGCACGCTCATCAGATGCAGCCGTTGACCGACGCCGTTCAACTCGTCCGGTTCGGTCGGCAGTAGCGGTGTCTGCTCGACGTCCGGCTTCGTGGCGTAGTCCTCGTGGGTGGCGAAACACCCATCCTCGCCGAAGGCCACGAACAGCGACGTCTCGCACTGCGGGCACTCGACCTCGATCTCGTCGTGCACGATCCGATCGAGCTCCGCCCCCCAGAGCTCGTCACCCTCCAGCGCCATCACCGCCTGCAGACGGAAGACGAACGAGTGCCGGTCGGTCGGTGTGGCAAGCCAGTCGTTGGTCAGCCGGTGCATGGTTGCGAACACTTCGGCGTATCGCGGCCAGTTAGCCTCATCAAGATCCGCTGCGATCTTGCCGGCAAGCATCAGAACGTTGTCGCGGCCGGCCGGTGCGTACCGGCCCGCGAGGTCGGCCAAACGCGGAATCAGGAAGGCTTCGTCCGCCTCGGAGAAACCTTCGTGGCACGCCTTCTCGTATAGCGAGTCCCAAGCATCTGCGTACGAATCGGCCGCAGCGGTCGCCAGCAACTCGTCGACCTTCGTCACGGCATGAATCTAACCAGGTCGCCGCGCCGGATCGTGCCGACGACGACAGCGCTCGGGGTGGGCGGCGAGCACGATGGACCCTGCGTACGCTGCCGTGGTGCAGATCGATCTGGTTGCCCTGATCGTTGACGAGTACGAACCCGCGATCGCGTTCTTCACCGACATACTCGGCTTCGATCTCGTCGAGGATTCCCCATCGCTGACCACTGACGGGCGGCCCAAGCGTTGGGTCGTCGTCCGGCCACCGGGTGCCCAGACCGGGATTCTCCTCGCTCGCGCCGACGGAGAACACCAACGTGCCGCAACTGGTAACCAGGTAGCCGGCCGAGTCGGGTTCTTCCTCCGAGTCGACGACTTCGACGCCACTTACCGACGGATGGCCGAGGCCGGTGTCACCTTCGTCCGGGAGCCAAGGGCCGAGCCCTACGGCCGGGTCGCGGTCTTCCTCGACATCGCCGGCAACCGGTGGGACCTCCTCGGATGCGCATGACGTCGCCGCAGTTGTCAGTCGAGGCGCCCAGGTCAGACGTCCTGATGTGCCTCTGAGTGTGCGCGGATCTGCCGATGAGAGGTCATCCAGGGTTCAGCGCTCACAGATGTCGCTGGTATGGCAGGTCGCGGTGTCGACTCCCTCGTCACCTGGCATCAAGTGCCGCCCGGCCTATCTTCAGATAATCAGGTCCTCGGACGAAGAACAAGACTTGATCTTGTAGCGCGGTGGTTCCACGCTGTGACACATGAGATGGGACCCCGTCACCACGCTCCAACGCGCCCTGTGGATCGGCGGCGGCCAGTGGGCCGGCAAATCCACTGTCGCTGGCATTCTCGCTGAGCGGTGCGGCCTCACCCATTACCACTACGACTACCACGACGCTCGCGGCCATGATGATCGGCGGATAGCACAGCGGGTCCGTCGCGGCGAGTCCCCAACCGGGCCGGACTGGGAGGCAGTCTGGATCCAAGCAACGCCAGAGGAGATGGCAGATCAGGTCATCGCCGACTTCCCGGACCGTTTCCAGTGGGTGCAAGACGACCTGCGTGCCCTCGTCTCCCCTCGGCCCATCCTTGCTGAGGGCTGGGGGCTACGCCCAGAACTGGTCGCGCCGGTCGCCGGCTCTATCGGCCGGATGGTGGTCATGGTCGCGGCCGAGGAGTTCCGGCAACGCCAGGTCGCTCGGCTACCCCGTGCCGGCGCCATCGGTCATCAGGTCAGCGACTCGCAACTCGCTCAACGCAACCGCGTCGAGCGTGATCGGTTGATCGCCGCAGACGCGGTCCGCAACGCGCACCGATTGGGGGTCCGCGTCATCGAGGTCGACGGATCACGGGACGCCGAAGCCGTGGCCGACCTAGTGGCCGAGCACTTCGCGCCGTTCCTGCCCGAGCAGCCTTGAACGTATAACTCATCTGCCGCTGGTCGGGCGCGAGCGCGACCACCCTCAGCGGTGACGGATGTCGTCGGCAGGGCGGTCCGTCATGCGATATGGGAAGGTGCTCGACAGACGTCGTCGCCCCTTCTGGAACGTCGACCTCTCTACGCTCCAGCCGCACCTGCTTGTGCACCTGGACCCGTACGCCGACAGTCGGCGACGTTCCACCGGACTCCAGCCCATGCACGGCGACGGGGCCATGCGCGAGCGGCCGACCGGCCGCGGTGTCGGTCGGCCCCTCCACCGGTCAGAAGCCTCGTGGTCGACGGGAGCGGCGACCAGGCGGGCGAGCCTGCCGCCTGCGTTGAGCGCCTGGTCGAGGTGGCGAGCGGTCTCGAAGGTGGCTGCCTTGCTGCCATTCTCCAGTTCGTGGAGGTGGCTCTTGCCGCGGTGAGTGAGCTGGGCGAGCGCCCGCAGGGACAGGCCGGCCTGCTCACGAAGTTGCCGGAGTGTGGCGCCGAAGCGTGGGTCGACGTGGGCCGTCATGGCGGTGCTCCCGGTAGAGGACGGGAATGGCGGCACCGCCGGCCTCTACACCGGCGGGCCGCCATGTCGAGATACCGTCCTTGTGCGTAGCCCGTCACGCTCCGCGCCCGGAGACGCACCCTCAGCGCCTGACAGCTATGCCGTCCGGACGACCGCTCAGCGACCCGCCTCGCCATAGAGGCGGCTCACCGTCTCGGCGACGCACACTGGCTTGCCCCCGCCGTCACTCTCCACGGTCACCGCCGTGACCATCTGCACCCCACCACTGACCGGTGACACCTCCGCGATGACGGCGGTGGCCCGCACGGCGGCGCCGACCCGCAGCGGCGCGGGGAAGCGCACCCGGTTCAGCCCGTAGTTGACTCCCATCGCGACCCCCTGGACGCGGTACAGCTGCCCGGCCAACGCCGGCAACAGCGACAGGGTCAGGTAGCCGTGCGCGATCGTGGCGCCGAACGGCCCGGCCGCCGCGCGTACCGGGTCGATGTGGATCCACTGGTGGTCGTCGGTGGCGTCGGCGAAGAGGTCCACGCGGTCCTGCTCGATCCGCTGCCAGGGGCCGGGCCCGAGGGTCTCGCCGACCGCGGTGGTCAGCTCGTCGACGGAGGTGAAGACTCGCATCCGGGTGTCCTTAGAGCTAGAAGGCGTTGACGCCGGTGAGCGCGCGTCCGATCAGGAGCTGTTGGATCTGGCTGGTGCCCTCGTAGAGGGTGGCCACCCGCGCGTCGCGCAGGTACTTGCCGACCGGGTATTCGTCGATGTAGCCGTACCCGCCGAAGACCTGGACCGCGTTGTTGGCCGCGCGGACGGCGGCCTCGCTGGCGAAGAGCTTCGCCATCGACGCCTCGGTGGCGAACGGCTGGTCGCGGTCGATCAGGTCGGCGACCTGCCAGACCAGCAGGCGGGCGGCCGCCGTGTCGACGGCGATGGCCGCGAGCAGCTGCTGGACGAGCTGGTGCCCGGCGATCGGCTTGCCGAACTGGGTCCGCTGCCCGGCGTAGCCGACCGCCGCGTCGAGGCAACCCTGGGCGATGCCGACGCAGCCGGCCGCCACCGACATCCGCCCCTTGGCGAGGGTGGCCAGGGCCAGCCGGAAGCCGGCGCCCTCGGCCCCGAGGCGGGCGGTGTCGGGCACCCGCACGTCGTCGAGACGCAGCTCACCGGTGGCCTGCCCGCGCAGGCCGAGCTTGCCGTGGATCTCGCGCCGGGTCAGGCCCGGACTGTCGGTGGGCACCAGGAACGCGGTGATGCCCCGGTGGCCGGGACCGCCGGTGCGGGCGAAGATCAGGGCGACGTCGGCGGTTGTGCCGTTGGTGATGAACGTCTTCGTGCCGGTGAGCAGCCAGTCGTCGCCGTCGCGGACCGCGCGGGTGCGCAGCGCGGCCGCGTCCGATCCGCTGTCCGGCTCGGTCAGCCCGAAACAGCCGAGCGCGGCCCCGGAGCAGAGCCGGGGCAGCCACTCGGCCCGCTGCGCGGCCGACCCGTGGGCGGCGATCGACTTGGCGACCAGGCCGAGCGAGACGGACACGATGCCACGCACGGCCGAGTCGCCCCGGCCAAGCTCCTCCAGGACCAGGCAGTACGCGAGGTGGTCGCCGCCGGAGCCGCCGTCGGACTCGGCGATGGTCAGCCCGAGGAAGCCGAGGTCGCCGAGCTTGCCGACGATGGCCGGGTCGACCGATTCGCGCCGATCCCACGTGGCGGCGTGCGGCGTCAACTCCCGGTTGGCAAACTCGGCGGCGAGCTGACGGACCGCCGTCTGCTCGGCGGACAGGGTGAGCTCCATGACGGATAAACTAGCGGTGATAGTTTACGTCGTCCAGACCGGACCGTGCCCGGGCGGCGCTCACCGGTCGGAGGCCAGTCCGGCGTGCGGCTCGGCGGCGAAGGTCCGGGCCAACTCGGTACGGGAGCGGATGCCCAGCCGGTGGAAGACGTTGCGCAGGTGGTGGTCGACCGTGCGGGTGGACAGGAACATCCGGGCGGCGATCTCCCGGTTGGTGGCGCCCTCGGCGACCAGTTGCGCGATCCGCAGTTGCTGACCGGTCAGCAACCGTGCCGCCGGCAGGTCCGGCGGACCGACCGACTCCCCGGCGGCGCGCAGCTCGGCCGTGGCCTGCTCGGCCCAGCGATCCGCGCCGAGCAACGTGAACGTCTCCCGGGCCTGGTGCAGGTGCCCCCGGGCGTCCCGCGGACGCCGGCTGCGCCGAAGGTCCTGACCGAAGAGCAGCTCCGTGCGCGCCCGTTCGAAGGCGCCATCCTCCGTCGGGTGCAGTCGCAGCGCGGTCCGGAACTCCTGCTCCGCCTCGACGCCGCCCCGGGGCGCGAGCAGCGCGTGACACCGGGCCGAGAGCGCCCGGCGCAGCGGGCTCGCGGTGCTGCTCGCCCACCTGTCGAAGGCCGCGAGCGCGGCTGTCGCCGCCGGCCGGTGCGGCAGGTGGGCCGCCGCCTCCACCAGGTACGGGGTGGCCATCACCTGGACCAGCACCTGACCCCGGCCGGTGCCGAGCCGGGCCAGCGACGCCAGTCGGGCCGCCGCCTCGGCGTGCCGACCGTCGACGAGGTCGAGCACGGCCAGCGCCCACCCGGCGAGCGCGTGTGGTCGGCTGCCCGGCGTCGGCGTCGGGCCGATCTCGCGGATCCGCCGCAGGCTGGTCTCCCGGTCGGCCCGGACGGCGGCCAGCACGGCGAGCAGACCCAGGTGGACGTTGGCGCAGTTGAACTGCCCGGTGGCGCGGGCGACCCGCAGCCCGTCGCGGGAGGTCTCCGCCGCGGCCTCGTGCCGCCCCAGCCAGTACTCGGCTACCGCGCGCAGCTCCAACGCCCGGGACAGCATGGACAGCTCGCCCCGTTCCCGCGCCAACCCGACGGCGCGCTCGGCGAGCCGGTGCGCGGCGCCGTCCACGGCCACCACCAGCCCGG
>NZ_JBFAPG010000306.1:0-7775 GCF_040675595.1 Micromonospora sp. NPDC049580 | reverse complement strand
TGCATGGCGGCGGCCGGCGACGGCGGCCGGTCCAGCCAGTCCAGGTGCCGCTCGACCAGCTCGACCGCCCGCGCCTCGTTGCCGGTCAGGGTGCAGAACTCGATGTGGTCGCCGATGTCCCACAGGTCGGCGAGGTTGCCGCGCAGCTTGCGGTACGCCTCCCGGTGCGCGTCGCGCGCCGACTCACCTCGACCGGTACGCAGATAGGGCAGAAGGAGCGCCGTGAGGATCGCCTGCGGCTGCTCGGTGCAGGTCAGTCTGCCGGCGAGCACCGGCTCGGCAAGTGCCACCGCCTCGGCGTCCCGCCCGGTGTCGGCGAGGTAGCCCACCTGACTCGTCGGGTCACAGCCGGCGCAGTCGGACAGCTCGTCGCGGGGTGTGGTCTGCCAGAGCCGGTACCAGTGCGCGGCGGCCTCGGCGTCGCCCACGTGGTCGGCGACCCGGAACCGGTGCTTGTGGACGGTCTGCAGGCTGTGCCCGCCGGCCCGGTAACGCCGCTCCATGTCGTCGAGCACCGCGTACGTGCGGTCCAGCGGCACCTCGGGGAACTTCAGCAGGCCGGACACCATGTACTTGAAGTGCCACAGCAACTGGTGCAGGTGGCGCTGGTGGTAGGGCTGCGGGTCGCGGTCGAACTCGGACAGGCACCAGGAGAAGGTCACGAACGACTTCGCCGGCTCACCGCCGTAGACGTACCCGGTGGTGGCCTGCATCCGGGTGACGAAGGCGAGGTGCCGGTCGTCGGCGGCGTCGACCCGGCGCAGCAACTGCTCCAGCGCGGCGATCTGCCCCGCCCCGTACGGCATGTCGGCGATGCCACGCAGCACCCGCCACAGGTCCTCGTCGCTCATGGTCACTCCCGTCCCGGCACGGCCCGGCCGAGCAGGCCGAGGAAGGAATCGTTCAGCAGCGCGGCGTCGGCAGCGCGGATCGGATGGTGGCCGAGCAGCAGCGCCTGCCCGTACAGCGCCTCGATGGCGAGGCCGACCAGCTCCGGGTCGCCAAGCATCGTGACCCGCCGGACCAGCGGGTTGCGGTGGTTGAGCACCAGTTGCGGGCGGTCCGGTGGGGCGGTGGCGGCGAGCGCGTCGAGCACTCCGCCCCACAGCTCGTCGGCGCGGTCGCGGCTGGCGGCGAGCTGGTCGTTGAACGCCGCCGACCGGCTGACCAGGTAGAGCGCGGGCAGCGAGACCGGGTCGTACGCCCGGATGACCACCTCGCAGCCGGACCGTTCGACGGCCCGCTGCGCGGCGGTGAGGAACGGCCGCAGCGCCAGTTCGACCTGCGGGTCGAGAGCCTCGAACCGGGTGGTGAGGTCGCTCGGCTCCAGCCGTTCGATAAGCACCGACCGGTCCACCGCCGGTAGCCGCTCGATCAGCTCGGTGTCGTACGTGTAGCCGGCGTTCACCACCGCCAGGTCCTGTGCGGCGGCCACGGCGGCGAGTTGGCGAAACTCGTCGAGGCTGGCCGCGTAGCGGAGCACCCCGTGGCGTTCGCGGAACTCGGCGAGCGTGAGCGTGCCGACGTTGGTGTCCATCGGCCACCACCTGTCGACCAGCCGGAGCATCTCGTCGTCGTGCAGCGCCAGCGCCTTCACGCCGAGGTGGTGCACCTGGAGGAACTCGGCCAGCCGGTGCGGGTCGTGTCGCGCCAGCCGGACCAGCCAGCCGCGTACCTGGTCGCCGAGCGCCTCCCGGGTCGCGGTGAGCAGGGTGTCCTCGTAGAGGGCCTCGCGGCTGGCCGTCGGGCGCAGCTCGGTCGCGTCGACCACGCAGTGCGCGAAGAACGCCCAGTCCGGCAGCAGGCTGTCGGCGTTCTCGGTGAGCAGCATCCGCTTGAGGTAGACGCGGTGCCCGGCCCGGGCCGCCGGGTTCACCGGGCTGGGCAGGATGACGGCGACACCGGTCAGCCCGGCCTCCGGCACGGCCAGCGGCAGCACGTCGAACGGCTCCACGCCGAGCGTCTCCCGGGCGTACCTGATCAGCGCCGCGCGGTCGAGCGGTGCCCCCGGCGCGGTCGCCCACGGGGGTTCGCCGGTGGTGGTGACCGTGTCGCCGACCCGGACGGTGACCGGCAGCAGCGAGCCGAAGAGCCGCGCCAGGTCGGTGACGGTCGGGGTGGCGAACCACTGGTCGGCGTCGCGGCGGGGCACCAGCGTGACAGTGGTGCCCGGCTCGACGCGGGCGGCCTCCGGCGGTGCCACGGTCACGGCGTAGCGGCCGTCGGCGTACCCGGTCCACCGGACCGTGGGGTTGTCGCCGTGCCGGGTGAGCACCTGGATCTCGTCGGCGACCAGGAAGCAGGAGAGCAGGCCGATGCCGAACTGGCCGAGGAACTCGTGCCGGGAGAAGCCCAGCTCGTCGCGCTTGGAGCTGCGGCCGATGGTGGCCAACAGCTCGTGCACCTGCGCCTCGGTCAGGCCGACGCCGGTGTCGTACACCCGCAGGGTGCCGTCGCCGGTGATCTCCGGCGGCTCGATGCGGACCAGCGCCGGTGCGTCCGGCTCGGTCGTACGCCGGGCGGTGATCGCGTCCACGGCGTTCTGGAGCAGCTCACGGACGTAGACCCGTGGGCTGCCGTAGAGGTGATGGCTGAGCAGGTCGACCACGCCACGCAGGTCGACCTGGAAAGTGTGGTCCACGCCTGAGTTCTCCCCGGTCCCGATGCCGGCGCCCACCGTACCGATGATCACCGACGGCCCGCGTCCCCCTTTCGCCCGGCGGCTTGACCCTCGACCCGGTCGAACCGGCACGGTCGGCGGCATGACCTCCTCCGCTCTGGGCCGGGATTTCCGGCTGCTCTGGTCCGCCGCCGTCTCGTCCCGGTTCGGGGACGCGCTGCGCACGCCGGCGCTGGCCCTGCTGGCCGCCACACTGACCCGCGACCCTCGGATCATCGCGGCGGTCACCGTGGCCGGGCAGCTTCCGCCGCTGCTCTTCGGCCTGCTCGGCGGCGTGTACGCGGACCGCTGGGACCGCCGACGGACGATGGCCTGCATCGACGGCGTACGCGCGGCGGTGGTGGCGGCGCTGGCCGTGGCGGTCGTCCTCGACCGGGCTGCCGTCGTGACGCTGCTGGCAGCCGCTTTCCTCCTCGCCGCGTTGGGCACCCTCTTCGACTCGGCCTCGTTCGCGCTGCTGCCCACGGTCGTGTCGCCGGCCGCGCTGCCCCGGGCGAACGGAAGGCTCCAGGCGGGGAGCGCGGTGGCCGGCGGCTTTCTCGGTGCGCCGGCCGCCGGTGTCCTCTTCGCCACCGCTCCCGCCCTGCCGTTCGCTCTGGACGCCGTCACCTTCGCGGTGGCGGCCCTGCTCGTGCTGGCCCTCACTCCGACGCCCACCGCAGGCACGGGGCCGGCCGTCCGACGCGGGTCGGTGTGGAGCGAGATCGCCGAGGGGATGCGCTGGCTGCGCGGCGACCGGACACTGTGGCGGGTCACCCTGCTGGCCGCCGCGAGCAACCTGGCGATCAGCGGTCTGATGGCGGTGATGGTGCTCTACGCGCTGGACGTGCTGCGCGTGCCGGCGGCCGGATACGGGCTGTTCGCGGCGGGCGCCATTGTCGGCGGCGTGGGCGGGGCGCTCGGGGCGGGCCGACTCGCCGCCCGGCTCGGCACGGTGTCCGCGCTGCGGGTGGTGCTCGCCGCGCAGACCGTCGCGCTGGTCGTGTTCGCGCTGGCCCGGCAACCGGTGCCGGGCGGGGTCGCGCTGGCCGTCTTCGCCGCCGGCACCGTCGTGTGGAACAGCCTGTCGGCGTCGTACGGGCAGCGGCACGTGCCGGGCGGGCTGCTCGGTCGGGTGGGTGCCGCACAGCGGATGGTCGGGCTGCTCACCGCACCCGTCGGCGCGGCGCTCGCCGGGCTGGCCGCCGCCGCGTACGGGACGGTGCCGGTGGCGGGCGCCGCGGCCGGCACGTTCGCGCTTGTCACGCTGGCGGCGTGGCGAACGCTGCGGCCGGTCGCGTCGGTGCCGCCGGTGGTCGCCCCCACCGACGACAGCACAGCACTCCAGCCGTCGCGTTGAGGAGCACGTCGTCCACCTCAGCCGGTGCCGCGTTCTGAGTGGGACAGCCCGGACAGGCGCAGCGCGATCCGCTGCCGGACCGGGGGTACGGCGCCGAGCAGCCGCAGCAGCGCGTCGCGGGCCGGTCGGCGGGCCGGGGAGGTGGTGGCCAGCCGGGTCAGCCCGGCGGCGAAGCTCATCACGTCCTCGGCCATCGGGCGCTGCCGCGCGGTGTAGTCATCGAGCAGCGTCTCCGGGCCGCCGGCGAGCACCTCGGCCAGCGCGGTGCCGAGGGCCACCGCGTCGCAGATGCCGAGGTTCATGCCCTGCCCGCCGGCGGGGCTGTGCACGTGTCCGGCATCTCCGGCCAGCAGCACCGGCCCGGCCCGGAAGGTGTCGGCGATCCGGTGGTGCACCCGGAACCGGGAACCCCACAGCACCTCGGTCACCCGGTCGGGCCGGCGGGTCGGGCCGCGCTCGTCGAGCAGCGACTGAAGGTACGCCCGATCCGGCTCGGGCGGTGCCGTCGGCACAGCGGCGACCAACCGGACCACGCCGTCCGGCAGTGGCGCCCAGACCAGCGGCCCGGGGCGGGCGAGGAACAGCGCGGCCTCGTCGCGGGGCAGCGCGCTGTCGACCCGTACGTCGGCGAGCACGAAGGACTCCTCGTCGCTGGGGCCGGCGAAGCCGATGCCGGCCGCCTGCCGGACCGTGCTGTGCAGGCCGTCCGCGCCGACCACGTACCGGGCGCGCAGGTCCACACCGTCGACCCGCGCGAGCACCCCGTCGGCGGTCGGGCTCAGGTCGGTCAGCCGGCACGGCCGTCGTACCCGGACGCCGAGGTCAGCCAACTGCCCGACGAGCACGGCCTCGGTGACCGCCTGGGAGACCAGCAGGGCGTAGGGGAAACGGGACGGCAACCGGTGGAACGGAACCGACAGCAGCGTCCGGTCCCGGTCGCGGACCGTGAAGCGCGGCGCACGCACCCCCTGGGCCACCAGTGGCGCCGCGACGCCGATCCGGTCCAGCACCTCCAGGGTGTACGCGTGCACGACGGCCGCGCGGGACGTCTGTGGCGGTTCGGCCTGCTGGTCCAGCACTGTCACGTCGATCCCGCGACGGGCCAGCGTCAGTGCGGTGGCGAGGCCGGTGGGGCCGGCACCCACCACCAGGACGTCGGTGCTCGTGGGCAGCATGGCCACCTCCGGAACGACTGTTGCCAACGGGTGTTGGCAAACGGTTGTTGGCAACGCTAGGACGGCGGTCGTTGTGTGTCAACAACCGTTGGCATACGGTCGTTGACATGACCGCGCCCGCCCACCCGACCCACCCCCGCCGATCGGACGCCACCCGCGCGGCGATCCTGCGAGCAGCCCGCGAGCGGTTCGCCGCCGACGGATACGAGCGCGCCACGATCCGGGCCATCGCCGCCGACGCCCGGATCGACCCGTCGATGGTCATGCGGTACTACGGCAGCAAGGAGGGTCTGTTCGCGGCGGCGGCCGAGTTCGACCTCCGCCTGCCCGACCTGGCCGCCGTGTCGTCCGAGCGGCTCGGCGAGGTGCTGGTCCGGCACTTCCTCGCCCGGTGGGAGGGCGACGAGACGCTTGTGGCGCTGCTGCGGGCCGCCAGCACCAACCCGGGCGCGGCCGAACGGATGCGCGGCATCTTCGCCGACCAGCTCACCGCGGCCGTGGCCACGTTCGGCACCGACCCGGCGCTGACCGCCCGGCGTGCCGGCCTGGTGGCCAGCCAGATCCTGGGCCTCGCCTTCACCCGCTACGTCGTCCGGCTCCCACCGATGGTGGACGTCGACCCGGAGGAGCTGGTCTCCTGGGTCGCGCCGACCCTCCAGCGCTACCTGACCGGGCTGCCGCAGACCTGACCCAACCTTTTTCCCCTCCCCATGCGTCTGTCGGGTGACGCGCACCGTGGCGGCCGGAAGGGGTGCGGATGGGATCGACGGCGAACGACGGCCGCGACGGCTACCTCGCCTTCGTGGAGAGCAACCAGCACCGCCTGCTGCGTGCGGCCTTCCTGATCTGCGGCAACCGGCACCAGGCCGAGGACCTTCTCCAGGACGCCCTGCTGAAGCTGGCGCTGCGCTGGACCTCCGTCCGCGACGGCGATCCCGCCGCCTACGTGCGGGCCATCCTCTACCGGGACGCGGTGTCGTGGTGGCGGCGTCGACGCCGGGAGTGGCTCAGCCCCGCACCGCCGGAGCAGGTGGCCCCCGACCGTGACGGCGCGCTGCGGCTGACCCTGCACGACGCGCTGGGGCTGCTGCCGCCCCGGCAGCGGGCCGTGCTGGTGCTGCGCTACTACGAGGACCTGACCGAGGTCGCCACGGCGGAGGCGCTCGGGGTGACCGTCGGCACCGTGAAGAGCCAGTGCCACATGGCGCTGCGCCGGCTTCGCGAGGTCGCCCCCGATCTCACCGGAGATGGCCGATCGAGCCGGGGCGCGACCCGCTCCGGCGACCCGACCGCCGACCTGGAGGTGAACCAGTGAACGAGCGGGATCTGCGCCAACTGTTCGCCGTCAGCGTGGAGGACGTGCTGCCCAGCAAGCCCGCGACGGCCGGCTGGGACCGGGCGCGGCGCACGCGTCGTACCCGACGGGTGCTCGGCGCGGCAGTCCTGGCCGTGGTGCTGGTCGGCGGTGGCACGGTCGCCGTCCGCCGGCCGTCCCCCGGTCCGCCCCTGAACCACACGGTGGCGCCGACCGTCGAGCCCACCCACGCCGATCCCGTGCAGCGTCCGCCGACCGAGCTGACGTTCCCACCCGATCCGCTGAACCGGCTGAGCGGCCCGGCGACCGTGCCGCTGTCCGAGCGACCGGTCCAGCGGGCGTTGGCGCTGTTTCAGCCCGTCGACGAGGAGAACCGCGCGGACGGCCCGGTCCGGATCCTCGGCGACGACGGCGTCGTGCGCGGTCTCGACGTGGTGACGCTGGCGCCGACCCGGGACGCGGACGGCAACGAGGCGACCGCCGTACAGCCGGGAGTGTTGTCGCCGGACGGGCGTTGGGCGGCCTTCCCGCAGACCAACGAGCTGATCATGGTTGACCTCACCGCGGCGGGCGTACGCCGGATCCCGCTCGACGGCTACCTGGAGCTGGTGGTGTGGGCGCACGACCGGGTCCTGGTCGGCGGCGGCAACCGGACGTACGCGGTGGAGCGCGACACCGAGGCGGCAGGCACCATCGACGTGTCGGCCTGGAACGTGGTGGCACCCGACCCGGAAGCCGGCCGCGAGGCGGCGCTGATCGAGATGATCGGCGAACGGGGCAGCCTGACGCTGCGCAACCGGTCCGCCCGCGAGGCCACGATCCGCTCCGAGCAGCGGATAACCGACGGCGTGCTGCCGTCACCGTACGAGGTGAATGAGTTCTACGGCCGGGGTTGGCTGCACGGCGGTCGCCTGGCGAGGGCCGCCATGATCACCAACAACGACATCGACGGCGCCGAGGGGGTGGCCGTGCTGGACTCCCGTACCGGCGCGGTGACCCACCTGCTCGACCTCGGTCGGGATCGCGCCAAGGGCTGCTGCCCGGTGTTGGGCTGGGACAACAAGGGAGCGGTGCTGCTCAGCCTGGAACCGGCCGCCCTGGCTCGCTGGGACCCGGAGACCGGCGAGATCACCGGGATCATCCGGGACCTACCCGGCGTGCTGGCGCTGGCCGGCTGAGAGTCGTCGAGCCCTTGTTGTCCCAGCCCAACACCGGGCAGCAGCCCTTGGCGCGATCCCGACCGAGGTCGAGCAGGTGGGTCACCGC
>NZ_JBFAPG010000305.1:0-7797 GCF_040675595.1 Micromonospora sp. NPDC049580 | reverse complement strand
GCCACCGCGACGATCCGGTGGCCGTCGGCGAACGTGGGCGCTAGTTGCCCAGGGTGACGTGCAGGACGCGTTCGTTGCTGTTGTTCGGGGTGCTGTCCTTGTCACCGGTGTTGGTGGTGGTGAGCCACAGTCCCCCGTCGGGCGCCGGCTCCACCGTCCGCAGCCGGCCGTAGGTGCCACTGAAGTACGTCTGCACGTTCGTCAGGCTGCTGCCGCTGATCACGGCGCGGTACATCCGCGTACCGCGGGCGCAGGCGACGTAGAGCGCGTCGCGCACGATCGCGATGCCGGAGCAGGAGCCCTCGGCGGTCGGGTAGGTGCGGGCCGGCGCGATGTAGCCGGCGGTGCCGCAGGTGCCGCTGGTGCCCTCGCAGGCCGGCCAGCCGTAGTTGCCGCCTCGCGTGATCAGGTTGGTCTCATCCATGATCGAGTTGCCGAACTCCTGCTCCCACAGGCGGCCCTGCGAGTCGAACGCGAGCCCCTGCGGATTGCGGTGCCCGTAGCTCCACACGTAGTTGCCGAACGGGTTGTCCGCCGGGACGCTGCCGTCCGGGTTGAGGCGCAGGATCTTGCCCTCAAGGGTGGAGCGGTCCTGGGCGTAGGCGCCGTTCTGCGCGTCGCCGGTGCTGGCGTACAGCTTGCCGTCCGGGCCGAACCGCAGGCGACCGCCGTCGTGGAACTTGTTGCGCCGAATCCCGCTGAGCAGGACCTGCTCGCTGGCGGTGGTGAGCCGGTCGTTCTCCATCTTGATCCGGACGATCCGGTTGTCGCTGGGCGAGGTGTGCATGATGTAGAGCCACCGGTCGCTGGCGAAGGTCGACGAGATCGCGAGACCCAGCAGGCCACCCTCACCGTCGGTGCTCTGCACGTTCGGCACGGTGCCCACTGTGGTCTTCGCCCCCGTGGTGGGGTTGAGATGGATGATGTCGTGCGCGTCGCGGCGGTTGTAGAGGACGGTGCCGTCCGGCAGCGTCACCAGCCCCCACGGGATGTCGGTGTCGGTGGTGACCTGCCGCACCGTGCACACCGGGTTGGCGCAGGTGCCGCCGGTGCTCACCGAGACAGAGGCGCTGCGCGCCGAGGCGTTGTCCTGCCCGTCGCGGGCGAGGACCTGGTACTGGTACGTGGTGTTCGCCGCCAGGCCGCTGTCGGTGAAGGTGGTGGCCGGCGGGGCGCCCGTGACAGTGCCGATCTTCACGCCACCGCGGTAGACGTCGTACGCCCGGACCCCGACGTTGTCGCTCGACGCGGCCCAGCGCAGGGTCACCGTGGTCCCCGACGCGGTGCCGGTGAGCTGCGTCGGCGTGCTCGGCGGCACGGTGTCGGCCTGGCAGGGCGGCGGCGTGATCGTCACGGTGGCGCTGGCCTGCGACACGTTTCCGGCGGCGTCACGCGCGTTGACGTACAGGCCCCAACTCGCTCCGGGGACGACGGTGAGGCTGGCCGACAGGGTGCCGCCGCTCACCGAGGTCATGAGCTGGCCATCGTGATAGATGTCGTAGAACGCCACAGCGACGTTGTCCGTCGAGGCGTTCCACGCGAAGGTCACCGAGTTGCAGGTCAGCCCGCTCACCCGAGGGTTGCCGGGCGGTGTGGGTGGCTGACTGTCGGTGCTGCCGAGCGACGACGTCCAGCGCTGGTTGGCCTGCCCGTTGCACGTCCAGAGACCGACCGTCGTGCCGTTGGCGGTGCCCCCGCCGGTCACGTCCAGGCAGAGTCCGGACTGGACACCGACGATGCTCCCGTCGGCGTTGATCCGCCAGCGCTGGTTGGCGCCGCCGGTGCAGCCGTAGATCTGCAGCGCGGCGGGCGCGCTCGTGTCCTGGCCGACCACGTCCAGGCACATCGTCGCGTCGTACACCCGCAACTCGCCGGCGGCGGTGAACGTCCACGCCTGGTTGGCCTGGCCGACGCAGTCGTAGATGTTGATGCCGGCGCCGGGTGTGCGTGAGTTGCCCACCACGTCCAGACACCGACCGGACGCCACACCGACGACGGTTGACGGGCCCGCGGCCGACGCCGGCACGCCGACCGCCACGGCCAGCAGCATCGCCGCGGCAAACGCCGGCACCAGCCGTCGTGGTCTGACTCGGGCGAAGGTTCGCATCCGTCCTCCAAGGTCGGGGCATCGAACGGCCCGACCCCACGCCGGACGACCCAGCGCCCGACCGGACCGACGAGGAAGCAACATCGACCATCAAAGATGGATTCGCGACACATGTCAACGATCTCGTTCGATCGAGGACAAACCCGATCAACGAGGTCGCCGCCGAAGTCGGGGCGGTACGCGCGGCACCACCGCAGGCGCCCACGGTGATCCGATCCGGCGGCCGGACCGCCCAGCCCGCCGTGCGGGGCGATCCGGCCGGCGGTCAGCTCGCCCTGCGTGAGACCGTTGGCCAAGGTGCGGCCGCCTGCCGTCGCCGCCCGGCAGACCAGGTCGCCGCGAGCGACCCGAATCGACACCCGTCAAGGTCTGTCGATGGCGGAAGTATTGGTAGCACGTCGGCGCACTGTCAACGTTTACCGGAAAGATTGCGGAGCCGCCTGGCGACCCCCGCGCACTTGACGAACTGTCGAGCCTGGCCACGGCCCTGATCAATCTCTCCACAACGGATGCTTCGGCGAAGCCGTTCGTCGATTGGTCGGATCTCCGTCGGGAATTCCGGGAGGTTTCCGGATCACGACCGTCCGTCCGCCCTGAATACCGAGGCGATCAGCCCCACCGCCGCAGCCACCGGATCGCCATTGCGGCGACATCCCGGCTGCTCCGGATCGGTCTGGTGACGCGAGGACAGCTCCGGGTGGCTATCGGCGCGGGTTCCGGAAATTGTTGACGCGTCGGAATTCTCGCTGTAATACTTCGATCCATTCTGGTCGATGCGATCCCGCTTCCGGCGGGTTTCGGTCGATCTCCCCACCCACCACCCACACGTCCGGACCGGACCATGCCGCCCGCACACCGGGGCACGTTCGGACCGGTAGAAGGGGCACAGATGAGCACTGTCTCCGCTGGCACGCTCGTACGGTCGAGGCGACTACGTGCGGCGCTGTCCATCCTCGCCACCGCCGTCGCGACGTGCGGCATCGTCGTCGTGGCCACCGCCACCCCGTCGAGCGCCGCCACCTGCAACGGCTACGTCGGCCTCACCTTCGACGACGGTCCGACCGGCAGCACCAGCGCACTGCTGAACGTGCTGCGCGCCAACGGCGTACGGGCCACCATGTTCAACATCGGGCAGAACGTGCAGAACAACAGGTCGGCGGCGCAGGCACAGGTGGCCGCCGGCATGTGGGTCGGCAACCACAGCTGGAGCCACGCCCACATGACGTCGATGAGTCAGTCCCAGATGCAGTCCGACCTGTCCCAGACGAGTTCGGCGATCCAGTCCGCGACCGGCATCCGGCCCCAGCTGTTCCGGCCGCCGTACGGGGAAACCAACTCGACCCTCCAGTCGGTCGCCTCGTCGCTCGGGATGCGGCAGGTGATCTGGGATGTCGACTCACAGGACTGGAACGGCGCGAGCGTCAGCCAGATCGTGTCGAACGCCAGCCGCCTCCAGGCCGGCCAGGTCATCCTCATGCACGACGGGATCCAGAACACCCGGGACGCCATCGGCCAGATCGTGGCCAACCTGACCAGCCGCAACCTCTGCCCCGGCATGATCTCGCCGTCCACCGGTCGCGCGGTCGCACCCGACGGCGCGACCCCGCCACCGGGCAGCACGACTCCCCCGCCCAGCAGCACGACCCCGCCGCCGTCCGGGGGCAGCTGCACCGCGACGGCGACGACGACGAACGTCTGGGGTGACCGGTACAACACCTCGGTCACCGTCAGCGGCACCAACACCTGGACCGTGGTGGTCGCCCTCACCTCGCCGCAGAAGGTCTCCACCATCTGGAACGGCAGCGCCACCTGGGACAGCAGCGGCAACGTCATGACCGTACGTCCCAACGGGGGCGGCAACACGTTCGGCTTCACCACGATGTTCAACGGCAACAGCAGCGCCCGACCGCAGATCCGCTCCTGTACGGCCGGCTGACACCGCGACGGTCCTGCGTGGCGTCAGCCGGATGCCACGCAGGACCAGAGCCCGTCTTCACTGCCTCGCAGCAGGAGGCGATTCGCTCGAACAGGTGCTCCACCTGGGTGATGCGCAGTACACGCTGGGTGATACCGCCGGCACCCCTGATCGAGAAGCGGGAGCCGCCCCGCTTCGCCCGGTCGGCGGCCAGGAGCAGGACGTGGACCCCTGCGGCGCTGAAGAAGTCGACAGCCGCGAGATCGCAACAGACGTCGGGGTGGCGGTCCAGGGCGTTGGTCAGCGCCGCCCCCAGCAGCGGGGCGGTGTCCATGTCGACATAGGCCGCCGGGGCGACGATCAACCGGTCGGCGGAGAACGGGGCAGACGAGTTGATGGGCTCGGTGTAACGGGCCACGGAGAAGGGCCGTTCCGGGACAGCCGGGCCCCAGAACCCACTCCGGTAGTGACGAGCGAATCGGGTCGATGTCGCCCGCGGAGGCTGGATCGCCATCTCTACGCGGTCGATCATGGGCACACGCCTCCCGTTGGAGATCCTGGACAGGATGGGCGCGTGACTTGACCCAGTCACACCGTAATGAGGATTTCCGCTGGCCGCCAGTGCACTCGTCCCCGCACGACTTGCACGCCGTGGCGTGACGGCCCAGCCGTGCGGGCCGCCCCGAGCCGGCCCACCCCGATCACTCGACTGGGTTTTCGGACAAAAAGGCTCATCTCCGAATAACTCTCCCGTAATACCGTGAGTTGCGTGCCACTGAACCAGAGTCGCTCTGGTCGATCGCTGGCGTAACCCACATCGAGAGGATCGGACCATGCGCGACCTATCTCGTCGCGAAGTACTCAAGGCGACGGCGGCCGTCGGCGCGGGGGCCGCGGTTTTCCCCGGCATCGTGGCCGCCGGCGCCCCGGGATTCGCGGCCGACGGCGGCCCGGGCCCGTCTTCCACCGCGGAGTATCCGCCGGCGGAGCTGACCGGCCGCATCGTCCGCCCTCAGGATCCCGGGTACGCGAACGCGAGCCTCGGCTGGGACGAGCTGTTCGTCCGCTACCCGCTGGTCATCGTCTTCGCGCAGAACACCCAGGACGTGGTCAACGCCCTGACCTGGGCGCGGCAGAACGACGTCGCGCTGCGGGTACGCAGCGGCCGGCACAGCCTTGAGGGCTGGTCGAACGTCGACAACGGCATCGTGATCGACGTGAGCGAGCTCAAGTCGACCCACATCGACTACGCGAGCCGCATCGCACGGGTGGGCGCCGGGCTCAACCAGCTGGAGGCGGTCACCGCGCTCGGCGAGCACGACCTCGCGGTGACGACCGGCACGGAGGGAAGCGTGGGCCTGTCCGGCGCGACCCTCGGCGGCGGTCTCGGGTTCCTCACCCGCTACCTCGGGATGGCCTGCGACAGCCTGATCGGGGCGGAGATCGTCGTCGCGTGGGGCACCAACGGCGCCAAGGCGATCGAGGTGGACCTGCACAACCACGAGGACCTGCTCTGGGCCCTGCGCGGCGCGGGCAACGGCAACTTCGGGATCGTCACCTCGCTCACCTACCGGGTGACGCCGCTGCGCAGCGTCGCCTATCTCCAGGCGACCTGGGACGGCCTCGGCGACCTGGAGGAGATCTTCGAGACCTGGCAGCGCGTCGCTCCGTTCACCGACTACCGCCTGGGGACCCAGGTCGAGATCCACAAGTCCGAGATCCTGCTGTTCGCGGTGCTCGCTGACGGTCCGGAGGCGGAGGCGCGGGAGCTGCTGGAGCCGATCCTCTCGATCGGCAATCCCGAGGTCACCGTACAGACCGGGGGCTGGGGCGAGATCTACACGGGCTTCCAGATCCCGACCGAGGACGAGCCCGCCAACTGGAAGTTCTTCTCGCAGTTCTCCAACAGGCCGTTCCCGAAGAAGGCGATCAGCGTGGTCCGCGCCTTCATGGAGGAGGCGCCCACGGACGACAGCAACTTCTTCCTCCAGGCGTTCGGTCGCGGGGCCCAGGCGCACGAACCCCGTGGCGGCTCCGCGTTCCCGCACCGCGACGCGCTCTTCTACTCCGAGCCGGGCACCGGCTGGGGCACCCGCGGGGAGCCGGACAGCGGCGAGGCCCTCACCCCGATCGCCCAGACCTGGATCGCCGAGTTCAGCCAGGCCCTGCGGCCGTACGTCGACGGCGCCTACGTCAACGTGCCGAACATCGGGATGGCGGAGTGGGAGTCGGCCTACTGGGGGTCCAACTTCTACCGACTGCGCAAGGTCAAGGCGAAGTACGACCCGCACAACGTCTTCCAGTACGAGCAGAGCATTCCACCCGCGACCTGCTGAAGCGACGGTCCCGGGCCACGCGTGGGCGTGGTCCGGGGCCGCGTCCGCTCGGCGACGGTCGTGGCTTCTCGCGGCGTCGGCCAGCCGGAGCGAGCGGAGCGGCGCCAACTTTTGCCTTCCGTGAAAAAAGATCAGCTCCTTGTGAAAAAAGCCTCACCCCGGTGAGGATATTCAGATGCGTCGTCTCCCCCAGAGTCTCGGCCGGCTGATCGCGAGCCTGCTCGCGCTCGCCCTCGCCACGGCGGTCACCCTTCTCGCGTCCGCTCAGCCCGCCGCAGCTCACGGGACGCTCGCGATGTCCACTCCCGAGAGCGGCGCCACGGTGCAGGGGCCGTTGACGTCGGTGGCGCTGTACTTCACGGAAAAGGTCGGCGCCAACGCGTACTTCACGGTCACCGCGCCGAACGGCGTTCGTGTCGACAACGGCTGGACGTACGGGGAGCCGAAGGCGCTGACCAAGCCGGTGCGGGAGTACTTCCTGGTCGACGGCCAGTTCCAGCCACGCGAGTACACGACGGGCTTTCCGGCGGTGGTGTCGGTCGCGCACCTTCCGGCGGCCGGCCAGTATTCGGTGAGCTACCTGTCGGTGGCCTCCGACGGTGACGCGGTGCGCGGCACGATGACGTTCCGCTACACCGGCCGGGCGACCACTGCGCCGCAGGGTTGGCAACCGCCGACCCAGCAGCCCGACCCCGCGCTTCTGGCCGCCATCGACCAGCACGCGTCCACGGGGCAGCAGCCGGTGGCCTCGGCGGCGCCCGCCGGATCGCCGAGCACAGCGCAGGCGGCTCCCGCCGTACCCTCGGATGGGCGAAGCGGCCCGGGCGCGCTGCTCTGGGTCGGCGGGGCGGTCGCGGTCCTGGCGGCGGTGGCGGGCTTCGTCGCGTGGCGTCGTCGCTCGTCGACGGCGGGTGGACCGCCTGGCCGAGCCCGCCCGTCGAAGGCTCCGACCGGCCGGGGTGGTCGCGTCGCACCCTCGGCACGCAAGCCCGTCGCCCGCAGGAGCGCGGCAACCGCGAGCAGGAGTGCGGCAAGCGTCGCCAAGAACGCGGCGACCGCCGGCACGAGCGCGGCGACCGCCGGCGGCGGTCGCGCGGCCGGTGGCCGACAGCGAAGTGCCGCCGTACCCGCGGCGAGCAGGAGCGGCGCGCTCGCCAGCGCGCGGAGTCCGGTCGTCGTTGAGTCCGCGCCGGCGGGACGGCCGGCGCCGTCCGCGCGGGCCCTGGCCACACCGGAGGACACGTCGCCCGCCGAACGGCCGCGGCCCGAGGCGCAGGACAGCAGCGTGGTAGGCGCGTCACGGCTGACCAACACCCACCTGGCGCTGCTCGTCGGCGGCTTGGTGGTGGCTCTGCTGGCCGGCTTCGGGCTCGCCCGCATCGGCACCGGCGACGCGTCGCCGGCCGGTGACGCGCGTCGGCCCGCGGCCGCCGGCGGAG
>NZ_JBFAPG010000304.1:0-7843 GCF_040675595.1 Micromonospora sp. NPDC049580 | reverse complement strand
CGATCCGGGGGCCCTTCCGTCTGACCAGGTCAGGGGCGGGTCTGCGGCGTGGCCGTCGGACCCTTGACGACCGGCTTGCCGTCGACCCAGGTCACCTCGTCGAGCCACACCTGACGACCGGGGTCGGTGCTGCCCTCCTGGCCCGGAGGCCAGGCGTGGTACAGCAGCCAGGTGCGGCCGTCCTTGACCACCATCGAGGCGTGGCCCGGGCCGGAGGCGGCCTCGTTGCTCTTCAGGATCGGGTTCTCGGCGGCCTTCACGCACGGCCCGCTCGGGCTCTCGCAGACCGCGTAGCCCTCCGCGTACTCGGCCCGGTCATAGGCGTTGGCGGCGAAGAACAGCAGCAGCCGGCCGTCCTGGCGGTGGAAGAACGGCCCCTCGATCAGGGTGCCCTCCCACGGCTCGGTCTGCTTGAGCAGCTTCGTCGGCTCACCGACGAGGGTCAGGCCGTCGTCGGCGAGGCGCTGCGACCAGAGCCAGGTGTCCACCCCGATGGCGTTGCCGTCGTTCTTCCACAGCAGCCAGAGGCTGCCGTCGGTGTCCTGGTACGGGCTGGCGTCGATCGCCCCGCCCAGGTCGGCCTGGCAGATCAGCGGCCCGGCCGAGTCGTCGGAGTACGGGCCCTGCGGCGCGCTGGCCACCGCCCGCCCGACGCACTGCCGACCGGCCTGGCGGCCCGTGACGGTGTAGTAGAGCAGGAACTTCTCCGGTGCCAGCTCGATCGCCTCCGGCGCCCAGGTCTTGCCGGGGTCCGCCCAGTCCGGCAGCGTCGGCAGGGCGTCCTGCGCCTCGGTCCAGTCGACCAGGTTCGTCGAGGTGCGCACCGGGACGTTGCGGCCCTGCGAGTTGGTGTGGAACAGGTACCAGGTGTCGCCCACCTGGATCGCCTGCGGGTCCGGGGCGTCGGTGCTGACGACGGGGTTGGTGAACATCCTGGTGCCGCTCCCGTTGCTCGTGTAGGTGGGTTCGTCGCCGTCGGAACAGCCCGTGACGAGCAGCGCGGCGGCGAGGGTGATCGCCGCCGCGCCGCGTCGACGGGCGGTTGCCCGCGTCATCCCTTGAGGCCGCTGCGGGAGACGCCCTGGATGATGTGCCGCTGCGCGAGCACGAAGAGGATCAGCACCGGCAGGCTGGCCAGCACCGCGCCCGCCATGATCACCGGGTAGTCGGTGACGTACGAGCCCTGGAGCAGGCCCAGGCCCGGAGGCAGCGTCAACTTCTCCGGGCTGAACAGCACGAAGATCGGCCACAGGAAGTCGTTCCAGTTGGTCAGGAACGACAGCACGGCCAGGGTGGCCAGCGCCGGCTTGGACAGCGGCAGCACCACCTTGAAGAAGATCTGCCACTGGTTGGCGCCGTCGAGGGTGGCGGCCTCCTCCAGCTCGTCCGGCAGCGAGAGGAAGAACTGCCGCAGGAAGAACACCCCGAACGCGCTGGCCGCGCCGGGCACCACCACCACGGCGAGGGTGTCGATCCAGTTGAGCTGGTCGACGATCAGGAAGTTCGGGATGATCAGCGAGGTCGGCGGGATGAACAGCGTCCCGACGATCAACGCGAAGGTCACCCCGCGTCCGCGGAACCGCAGCCGGGCCAGGGAGTACGCGGCCATCGACGCGGTCACCAGCACCAGCAGGGAGTGCAGCGTGGCGGCCATCATGCTGTTGAGGAACCAGCGCAGCACCGGGTTCGCCGAGTTGTTGAGGATCTGCTCGTAGCCGTACCCGGCCAGCGGGTTCGGCAGCCAGCTCGGCGGGATCTGCTGGGCGGCGGTGTAGGTCTTCAGTGAGGTGATGACCATCCACACCAGCGGTACCAGGAAGATCAGGGCCAGGGCGACCAGGGTGGCGTAGAGCCCGACCCGGCGTAGCCCCGGTGCGGTGCCGTCGGTGGTCGGCGTGGGCGTCGTCATGGCGGTCCCCTCAGTCTTCCTTGTAGCGGAAGAGGCGGAAGTTGGCGATGCTCACGACTGCCAGCAGCAGGGCGAACACGATGCTCATCGCGGCGGCGCGACCAGCGTTGTTGTTCCGCAGGCCCTCCTCGACGATGAACCACACCACAGTGCGGGTCTCCGTGCCGGGCGTCCCCTGGGTGATCAGGAACGACTGGCCGAACATGTTCGCCGAGGCGAGCACCGTCGTGGTGATCACGAAGAGCAGCACCGGCCGCAGCCCGGGGAGGGTGACGTTGCGGAACCGCTGCCACGCGTTGGCGCCGTCCATCCGGGCCGCCTCGTACAGCTCCGGCGAGATGTCCTGCAGACCGGCCAGGTAGATCACCGCGTTGAAGCCGGAGGTCCACCAGACGGTCACCCCGACCAGGGAGATCCACGCCCACGGCATGTTGGTCACCCACGGGGTGTCCGACGGCAACCCGACGACTCCGAGGAGCCGGTTGACCAGGCCCAGGTTGGCGTCGAGCAGGAACCGCCAGAGCAGGCCGATCACCGCCACGCCCAGCACGTACGGGGCGAAGTAGATCGCCCGGAAGAAGGTGCGGCCCGGGAAGGAGCGGTTCAACAGCAGCGCCAGCCCGAGGGGTACGACCACCAGCAGCGGCACCGACAGCACCGTGAAGATCGCGGTGGCCCGGACGCTCTGCCACCAGTCGCCGTAGACGGCGGAGTCGCTGGAGAACAGCTGCTTGTAGTTGTCGAATCCGACGAAGGGTCGGTTGGGGAGCTGGAAGTCCCACTGGTGCACGCTCAGCCAGAGGCCGAGGATGATCGGCAGCAGGCCGAAGACCCCGAACAGGACCAGGTACGGGGCGAGGAACAGGTATGGCGTCGCCCGTCCGGTCCGGCGCGCCGAGGCGCCCCGGCGGGCTGCGGTGGCCGCCGGGGGCGGCGCGTCACCGCGCGCCGCCCCGACCTCGATCACGTCCGCCACGGGTGATCAGCTCCCGTACTTCTTGCGGTTGTCCTCAAGCTGCTTGTTGGCCTTGGACACCCCGTCGTCGAGCGCCTGCTTGGGCGACTTCTTGCCCAGCGCGGCCTCGTTGAACGAGTTGTAGAAGGTCGTCATGACCTCGCCCAGACCCGGGGCCGCCGGCGGGAAGGCCGCGTACTCCAGCTCGGGAGCGAGCGACGAGATCTCCGGCAGCGCCTTGAACTCGGCGCCCTTACGGACCTCCTTGCGGGCCGGGATCTGCCCGCCCTTGGCCCAGTCCAGCGAGTGCTGACTCAGCCAGTTGATGAAGACCTTCGCCCCGGAGACCTTGTTGGCGTCGTTGGCCCGCTGCTTCACGATCGTGAAGTTGTGCGAGTTGGCCCAGGCCGACGGCTTGCTGCCGATCTGGGGGAGCGGGGCGACACCCCACTGGACCTCGGGGCTCTTCTTGAGGTCGTTGATCGGCCAGATGCCGTTCCAGGTGAAGGCGTTCTTGCCGCTCTTGAACGCCAGGTAGTCGGCGTCCTGTCCGACGTTGGCCGGCGAGTAGCCCTGCTTGATCACGTCGACCAGCCAGGTGCACGCCTCGACCGCCGGGTCGGAGTTGAACGTCGCCTTGGCCACCTCGGCGTCGAAGAGGGTGGCGCCCCACTGGTTGAGCAGCGAGTAGAACGTCATGCCGCCGGTGAACTGGAACGGGCTGACCCAGAAGCCCTGCACACCGGCCTTCTTCAGCTCGACCAGGGCCGCCGTGTAGTCGTCCTTCGTCGTCGGCGGCTTGTTCGGGTCGAGGCCGGCCTTCTGCATGACGGCCTTGTTGTAGTAGAAGCCCAGCGGGTGCATGTCCAGCGGGATGCCGTACCGCTTGTTGTTGTAGATCCCGCCCTTCCAGACGGTCGGGGCGAAGTCGCCCTCGGAGAGCTCCAGGTTCTTGGCCACGTCGTCCAGCTCGGTGATCACGCCACGAGCGGCGAAGGTGGCGAGCTGGTCCATGTGCATGACCGCGATGTCCGGGCCGTTGCCGCTGGAGGCCGCACCGGGGAGCTTGTTGTAGTAGTCCTCCCACTGGTACGTGGCCACCGACACCGCGATGTTCTTGTGCTCGGTGTTGAACTGGTTGACCAGCGCCTTGAAGATGTCGCCGTCGCCGCCGGTGAACCCGTTCCACAGCTTCAGGTCGACCTTCGGGCCGGTGTACTCCTTGCCGCCGTTACCGGCGGCCGGCCCGGAGGTGCTGTCGTCGCCGCCGCAGCCAGCGAGGGTCAGCGAGGCCGCGGCACCGATTCCGAGACCGAGGCCGAGCAGGCGCCGCCGGCTCATGTCGTTCTGGATCATGCTGTATCTCTCCTTGGAGGGGGACGGGATGAATTGTGCCTGCGCAGAACCGTTACGACTTCAGACGCCGGTCGGGCCGAAGCGCAGCACGCTCCACGACACGGCGGGCAGGCGCACGGTGCACCGGCCGCCGTCGGGGGTGGGGGTGGGCAGTTCCCGCGGCGTCACCCGGTCGGGCTCGGCCTCGGTGTTCGTCGCCGACGGGTCGGACCCGGCAGCGATGCTCTGGAAAGAAAGACCGGATAGTCCCGGCAGGCCGCGCAGGTCGATGTCCAATGCGAGGTCCGTCGTGTCACGGTTCGTCGCGAAGATGGTCAGCTCGCCGGTCTCCTCGTCGTGCACGGCGACCGTGTCGAGCACCGGCACGTCCCCGTACTTCTTCGTGTCGTAGCGCGGCGACACCGGCTCGGTGCGCAGCACGGTGCCCCGGGCGTACCGGGCGGTCAGCGCGAACGGGTGGAAGATGCTCTGCCGCCAGGCCGGGCCGCCGTTGCGGGTGCGGATCGGCGCGATCACGTTGGCCAACTGGGCCTGGGCGGCGACCCCGACCCGGTCGGCGTGCCGGAGCAGGGTGATCAGCAGGTCGCCGACCACCACCGCGTCCACCGCCGTGAAGTCGTCCTCGATCAGCGCGGGCGCCTCGACCCAGCCACGCCGGTCCAGGTCGGCCTGGAGGCGGGACTCGTACCAGACGTTCCACTCGTCGAACGAGATCTTCAGCTTGCGCTTCTGCCGCCGCTTGGCGGCCACGTGGTCGGCCGTCGCGACGACCTCGGTGATGAAGTTGTCCATGTCAACGGCCGACGCCAGGATGCTGGCCTGGTCGCCGTCGGACGGGTCGTAGTAGGTGTGCGCCGAGATGTAGTCGACGTGCTCGTAGGTGTGCTCCAGCACGGTCGCCTCCCACGCGGCGAACGTGGGCATCCGCCGGTTGGAGCTGCCGCAGGCGACCAGGCTGATCGACGGGTCGATCATCTTCATCGCGCGGGCCGCCTCGGCGGCCAGCCGCCCGTACTCGTCGGCGGTCTTGTGGCCGACCTGCCACGGGCCGTCCATCTCGTTGCCCAGGCACCACAGCTGCACGCCGTACGGGTCCTCCGCGCCGTGCTTGCGGCGCAGGTCGGACAGCTCGGTGCCGCCCGGGTGGTTGGCGTACTCCAGCAGGTCGAGCGCCTCCTGGACGCCCCGGGTGCCCAGGTTGACCGCCATCATCGGCTCGACACCGGCCTCGGCGGCCCAGGTCATGAACTCGTCCAGCCCGAACGCGTTGGTCTCGATCGTCTTCCACGCCAGGTCGAGCCGGCGCGGCCGGTTCCCGACCGGGCCGACGCCGTCCTCCCAGCGGTAGCCGGAGACGAAGTTGCCGCCCGGGTAGCGGACCACCGAGACGCCCAGCTCGCGGGTCAGGTCCAGCACGTCGCGGCGCAGGCCGCGGGAGTCGGCGTTGGGGTGGCCGGGCTCGTAGATGCCGCCGTAGACGCACCGCCCCATGTGCTCGACGAACGAGCCGAAGAGACGTCGGTCGGCCGGCCCGATCGAGAAGGCCGGGTCGATCGTGAGCTGCGCGGTCCGCAAGGGATGCCACCTTTCCTCAGTGCCGGAACCGGGTGACCGCAGTCACCGCCCACCCGGCGTCCCTCGTTTCTACAACGTTGTAGTCAACGTTGTAAAGAGCTGATGACGAGGTATGGTGCGCTGGGTTGCATCGGGGAGGTTGCGGCGTGCGAAACAGGCTCAAGGACGTGGCCGAACGGGCGGGCGTCTCGGTGAAGACCGTCTCCAACGTGGTGAACGGCTACGTGCACGTACGTCCGGACACCCGCGCCCGGGTCGAGGAGGCCATCGCCGAACTCAACTACCGGCCCAACCTCTCCGCCCGCCACCTGCGCAAGGGACGTACCGGGGTGATCGCCCTGGCGGTGCCGGAACTGGACATCCCGTACTTCGCGGAACTCGCCCGCTACGTGGTCACCGCCGCCGCCGACTACGGCTGGACGGTGCTCATCGACCAGACCGGCGGCCGGCGCGAGCAGGAACGGGTGGTCGCCTCCGGCATCACCGACCACCTGATCGACGGGCTGATCTTCAGTCCGCTGGCGCTCACCGCCGAGGACCTGGCCGGTCTGGACGGCACCCCGATGGTGCTGCTCGGCGAGCGGGTCGACCACGGCCCCGCCGATCGCGTGGTGATCGACAACGTGACCGCCGCCCGCGAGATCACCGACCACCTGATCCAGCTCGGCCGCCGCCGGATCGCGGCGATCGGCTCGCAGCGCACCGACGAGGGCGCCAGCGCCCGCCTGCGCCTGGCCGGCTACGCCGAGGCGCTGCGCGCCGCCGGGCTGGCCTACGACGAAGCCCTCGTGGCGCCCGCGCCGGCCTGGCACCGCGCCGACGGCGCGGCCGCGATGCGCGGCCTGCTCACCGCGGGGGTACGCCCCGACGCCGTCTTCTGCTTCAACGACACGCTCGCCCTGGGCGCCCTGCGCGCCCTGCACGAGGCCGGCCTGCGGGTGCCCGAGGACGTGGCGGTGGTCGGCTTCGACGACATCGAGGACGGCCGGTTCTCGATCCCGACACTGAGCACGGTCGCCCCGGACAAGGAGCGGATCGCCCAACTGGCCGTCGAACTCCTGGCCCACCGCCTGGACGGCGACCGCGCCGCCCCGGCAAAGGAGCTCTCCGCCCCGTACCGCCTGGAGATCCGCGAGTCCACCAGGCCCTAGTCGAAGAAGCGGGCCAGGTGGGGTCGGGGTGCCGGGTCGGCCTCTGGGGGGAGGGGGGTCAGATCGGCGAAGATCGAGGCGCCGTCGCAGCCCGCGTGCAGCGGGTACCACCGCGGGGTGCCCGGCGGGCGGAGCTGGCAGATCCCCTTGAACGTCTGCACATCCATCAGCCGGACGTGAGTCGGGTCGGCAACCGCGTTCACGTGCCCCCACCAGGGGCTCATCACGTGCAGCATGCCACCCGGACGGAGGACCCGATGGCACTCGTCCACCAGCGGCAGGAAGTCGATCAGGTGCTCCAGGATGTGCACCGCGAAGAGGACGTCCACCGAATCGTCGGCGAGCGGCAGCGAGCCGGACAGATCCGCGACCGCGTCCACCCCCGGCGCCGGGTAGATGTCCAGCCCCAGGTTGCCCGACCACTGCTTGGTCGGACCGCAACCGAGGTCCACCACCACCGGTGCCCGCCCGCCGACGCCGACCCGGCACCAGACGCCGTAGACGCCGGCCAGCCGTCCCACCAGGTCCCGTACCAGCCGCAGCTCGGCCGGCTCGGCCACCTCCCCGGTGAGATGGGCGACCCCCCGGTCGAACCGCACCTCGACCGCCAGAGCACGCAGCCGGTCGTCGTGCCGGGCCTGGTCCGCCCACGCCTGCGCGAGGGATTCGTCGATCAACCGCAGCCGGTCGGCCGAGGGCGGAGTCTGTGCCAAAGCGACCATTCGGGCCACCTCCCGCCGCGCGTTACCCGCATTCGCGCCCGGTATGCCCCGAGCCGCGAGGCGGTGGGCGTGTCGCAGCGTCGGAGGCAACGTCGAGATGAGCCGTATGACTGTGAGTCATATTTATGACTCACAGTCATAACGCGCCCAGGATCAACACCCCTCCGCGGCGGTC
>NZ_JBFAPG010000303.1:0-7896 GCF_040675595.1 Micromonospora sp. NPDC049580 | reverse complement strand
CTTCGCGCCCACCGAAGACGCGCGCGGAGAGCGGCGTGCATGCGCGGGAAGCGGCGGGCGCGCGCGGGAAGCGGCGGGCGCGCGCGGGAAGCGGCGGGCAGTCGGGGAGGGTGGCGGGGCGCACGGATACGACAGTGGTCGCCGGGGCGTTCCCGGCGACCCGCTCGTCGCGGTGTACGGCCCGCCTCAGCGGCGGGACGGGCTCAGCGGTGCCCCTCCGGGCGCTGCCGCCACCTGTCTTCCATCCGGTCCAGGATCGACCGGCGGCGACCGGACCGGCCACCGCGGGGACGACGACTCGTCGTGCCACCCACCACGTGCAGGTCAGGTGACTGCGCCCGCCGGTGCGACTGCACCGCGAACGCGGCCGACGCCAGCATGACGACGAAGCCCGCCACCGCCAGCGGTGGAGTCTTGATCACCGCGCCATAGACCAGTAGAGCCAAGCCAGCGATGATCACGCCGGCAGCGACGAGCAGGCGACGCCGCGCGTGGAAGCGCGGATCGCTGGCGCGCACGGCCGAGGCGAATTTGGGGTCCTCGGCAAGCGACCGCTCGATCTGCTCGAACAGCCGCTGCTCGTGCTCCGAGAGCGGCACGGCACTCCTCCCCGGTCACGTTGGTCGGGCCCACTCGGGCCGACAGACCGTGGCAGCCAACCGGCTGCTTACCCGCAAGTCTACGAGGGGGGTCGCGCGTCGGAAAGCGGGACGACCTACGGGTGGGGCGGATTTTCCTTTCGATGGGCGTCACGGTCCCCCATCAGACTGGCCGGACCTATGACGGACCGCCCGAATCGGGCAGCAGCGGCGTCTGCGGCAGCTTCCGCCTCCCGCCAACCGCGCTCGGGCGCGCCGAGGGTGAGCTGCCGGGGAGCGCCCTGCGCCGGGGCGAGCCCTTCCACCCGGACACCGACGAGCCGGATCCGCTCGCCCGGGTCCAGTGCGGTGTAGAGCGCCCAGACCGTGTCGAACATCTCGCGGGCGGTGTCGGTGGGCACGCCGAGGGTGCGGGAGCGGTTGACGGTGCGAAAGTCGGCCAGCCGCACCTTGAGGGTGACCGTGCGCCCGACCTGGCCGGAACCGCGCAACCGGACGCCGACCTTCGCGCTGAGCGCCAGCAGGGCGCGGCGGATCTCCACCGGGTCGGCCACGTCGGCGTCGAAGGTCACCTCGGCGCCGATCGACTTGTCGACGTGCTCGGGGGTGACCCGCCGCGGGTCACGCCCTGCGGCCAGCTCGTGCAGGTGCGCCGCGGACGCCGCACCCACCGCCCGGCGGAGCATGCCCAGCGGTGCCGCGGCGAGGTCGCCGACGGTGGCCAGGCCGAGCCGGCGCAGTGTCTCGGCTGCCCGCTCCCCCACGCCCCACAGCGCGTCCACCGGTAGCGGGTGCAGGAAGTCGAGGACCTGCCCCGGAGGCACGACCAACAGACCGTCGGGTTTGGCCCGGGTGGAGCCCAGCTTGGCCACGAACTTGCTGGGCGCCACCCCGACCGAGCAGGTCAGCCCCTGCTCGTCGACGACCCGGCGCCGGATCGACCGGGCGATGGTCGCCGGGGAGCCGAACAGTCTGCGGGCACCGGTCACGTCGAGGAACGCCTCGTCGAGGGAGAGCGGCTCGACCAGCGGGGTGACGTCCCGGAAGATCTGCATGACCGCCCGGGACGCGGCCGTGTACGCGGTGAAGTCCGGGGGCAGGTAGACCGCGTGGGGGCAGCGGGCGCGGGCCTGGCTGGTCGGCATCGCGCTGCGGACCCCGTACCGGCGGGCCTCGTAGCTGGCCGAGCTGACCACGCCGCGCGGCCCCACCCCGCCGACGACGACCGGCCGGCCGCGCAGCTCGGGCCGACGGCGCACCTCGACGGCGGCGAAGAAGGCGTCCATGTCGACGTGCAGGATCGGGCTGGCGGAGTCGTCGGCGTCCGGCCCGAAGCGCGGATCGTCGCCCCGGGGCAACGATTGGCTGCGACCCATCCCGGCAGGCTAACCCGGGGGTACGACAGCACCACCGGCCGACCGGCCGGACCGCGCGCCGCTCAGCCCCGCACGACCAGCAGCGGCACGGTCAGCTCGGCGGCGGTGTCCGCCCCGTGGTACGCCACCAACGTCGACGCCATCGGCCGCTCGGTGCGGCTGGCCATGACGGCGTACGTGTCGTTGCAGGTCACCACCACGTCGCCGATCCGTTCCAGGTGCTCCTCCGGCACCGGCCCGAACCAGCCGGTGGCCACCATCTCCGCCCGGGTACGCACCCGCGCCGCGTCGCCGAGCACCGCCGACCAGGCGGCCACCACGTCGTCGACCGCGCCCGGCTCGACGTGCAGGTAGCGCACCCGGGCCTCGCCGGCGACCACCCGGACCCCGTCGCGCAGCCGTGGATCGGTGTCCAGGTCGAAGCGGTGCGTCAGGGGCACGTCGAGCTGCCCGTGGTCGGCGGTCACCAGCAGCGCGGCGTCCGGTGGCAACCCGTCGACCAGCCGGGCGAGCAGGTTGTCCACCTCGGCGGCGGCGACCCGCCAGGGCGCGGAGTCGACTCCGCTGAGGTGCCCGTGCCGGTCCAGGTCGGCGTGGTAGCCGGAGACCAGGGTCGGCCCCGGGCCGGCGGACAACGCGGCCAGCATGGTGGCAGCCACCTCGTCGACGCCGGCGGCGCCCCGGAAGTCGCCGCCCCGGTTGGCGGCCAGGGTCAACCCGCTGCCGCCGAACTCCGGTCGGCTCACCACGCTCACCGCCACCCCGGCCGCGCGGGCCCGTTGGAGCTGCGTGGGCACCGGCTGCCAGCGCAGCGGCGACGGGTCGGCGGTCCAGTCGGTGTGGGTGAGCACCCGGTCGGTGCCGGGCACCCGCACGGTGAAGCCGAGCACCCCGTGCGCTCCGGGCGCGACGCCGGTGCCCAGCGTCACCAGGCTCGTCGGGGTGGTGGACGGGAAACCGGCGATGAGCGGCCGACCCACCGTCGCGGCCAGCCCGGCGAGGGTCGGCGCGTGCGGCGCGGCGGTCGGCACCTGGTACCAGCCGAGCCCGTCGACCAGCAGCACGGCGATCCGGCGTACCCCGGCCAGGGCGGGGGCCAGCCCGAGCGGGTCGGTCGACCCGGGAACGCCCAGCACGGCGAGCGCGCTGGGCAGCACGTCGGCGAGCCGGTCCCCGCTGTGCGCCGGGCCGAGGACGGCCAGCGGCGGCGGCCCACCACCCGGCGCGACGGTCATGCCGGCCGGCGGGCGAACAGGTGCAGCTGGGCGGCCAGGTCCCGGTACGGAGACTGCGCGGCCAGCGCCAGTTCCAGCTCGACCAGGGCCGCGGACTGCCCGTCGGCGACCGCGGCCGGCAGCAGGTCGGCCAGTACGCGTACCCCGTGGATCTCCTCGACCGCCAGCCCGGCGGCGGTGAGCAGCGCGGCGGCGCCGGGGGCGTCGTAGCGGCGGCGCAGCGTGTCGCGCGGCCCGGCGGTGCCGGCCGGGTCGGCGGCCAGCGCCGCCGCGACCTCCAGATGGCCGTTCATGGCGCGGCCCAGCACGGCGGCGGCCCGCCCCGCGACCAGGACGCTCGCCGCGCCACCGGGGCGCAACGCGCTGGCCAGCGCGGCGACCACCGGAGTGGGGTCGTCGACGACCTCCAGGACGGCGTGGCAGAGCACCAGGTCGACGCTGGCCGGCTCGACCAGCCCGGCCAGGGCGTCGCCGTCGCCCTGCACGGCCACGATCCGGTCGGCGACCCCGGCCTCGGCGGCCCGACGGGTCAGCGCGGCCAGCGCGTCCGGGCTCGCGTCGACGACTGTGACCCGGTGCCCGGCGCGGGCCAGCGGGACGGCGAACCCGCCGGTGCCGCCGCCCACGTCCAGCACAGTCAGCTCGGCGGCGCCGCGCCGGTCCAGCTCGGCGCGGAGCACCGACCAGATCACGGCGGTACGGGGGGTCAGCGGCGGCCCGGCGAACCGGCCTCGGGTCTGCTCCACCCGGTCGAGCCTAGTGGTCAGGACTCGGTGCCCTCGACCGCGTCCTCGGCCCGGGACCGGCGCTCGTTGGCCACCGGACCGTTGGTCACCTCGTACTCACGGGGGTCGGTGAGGTGCGACGGCATCCAGCCGGAGCCCAGCCGGGTCCGCCGGGCGTTGGCGATTCCGCCGCCGGTGTACGTGTGGTTCCCCATCACTTGTCATTCCCCCTCACGGATCACGGGCCGCTCTGCCCGCTCAGGACGAGTCTCCCGCCCGGCGACGCCGAAAACCGTAATGTGGATCACTGGATCAGCGGAAGTCACGGGACGCGGGGCTGACCGGCGGCTCGATCGCGTCCAGCCGGTCGGCGACCAGGTTGGTCACTCCCTCGTGCCGTTGCAGTCGCCCCCGGACCACCAGTGCGGCGCTGGTGCGGGCCACCCGCCGGTAACGCTGCCACAGCCCCGGTGAGCAGGTGACATTCAGCATCCCGGTCTCGTCCTCCAGGTTGAGGAAGGTCACCCCGCCGGCGGTCGCCGGGCGCTGCCGGTGGGTGACGATGCCGCCGACCCGGATCCGCTGGCCCGGCTCCACCCGACCGAGCCGGGCGATCGGCACCGCGCCGAGCACGTCGAGCTGCCCCCGGATGAACCGGGCCGGGTGGCTCTCCGGCGACAACCCGGTGGCCCACACGTCGGCGACCAGCCGGTCCACCGCCTCCATGCCGGGCAGCGTGGGCGCCACCGCGCCGGTCACCGTGCCGGGCAGTCGGCCCGGTCGGTCCTGGGCCGCCGCGCCGGCGGCCCAGAGCGCCTCCCGCCGGGTCAGCCCGAAACAGGCGAAGGCGTCCGCGGTGGCCAGCGCCTCCAGCTGCGCGGCGGTGAGACCGACCCGCCGGGCCAGATCCGGCATGTCGCGGTACGCCCCGCCGGCCGCCCGCTCGGCCTCGATCCGCTCGGCCACCTCGGCGCCGAGGGTACGCACGCTGGACAGCCCCAGCCGGACGGCCGGGCCGCCCAGTCCCCAGGCGTGCGGCGGCTCCCCCGGCCCGCTGCCCCACCGGGTGTCCGGGGTGGACTCCAACACCGCCAGCGCCCCGCTGGCGTTGATGTCCGGGCGGCGGACCTCCACCCCGTGCCGGCGGGCGTCGTCGACCAGGGTCTGCGGGGAGTAGAAGCCCATCGGCTGGGCGTTGAGCAGCGCCGCCAGGAACGGCGCCGGGTGGTAGCGCTTGAGCCACGAGCTGGCGTACACCAGGTAGGCGAAGCTCATCGCGTGGCTCTCCGGGAAGCCGTAGCTGGCGAACGCGGTGAGCTTGCGGTAGACGTCGTCGGCCAGCTCGCCGGTGATGCCCCGCTCAGCCATCCCGGCGTAGAGCCGGTCGGCGATGCGGGTCATCCGCTCGACCGAGCGTTTCGCGCCCATCGCCCGGCGCAGCTGGTCGGCCTCGGCCGCGTCGAAACCGGCCAGGTCGATGGCGAGCTGCATCAACTGCTCCTGGAACAGCGGCACACCCAGGGTCTTCTCCAGCGCGTTGCGCATCAACGGGTGGGCGAAGGTCACCGGCTCCTGACCGTTCTTGCGCCGAATGAACGGGTGCACCGAGCCGCCCTGGATCGGGCCCGGCCGGATCAGCGCCACCTCGACCACCAGGTCGTAGAACTCGCGGGGCTTGAGTCGGGGCAGGGTGGCCATCTGGGCGCGACTCTCCACCTGGAACACCCCGACCGAGTCGGCCCGGCAGAGCATGTCGTAGACCTCGGGGTCGTCCAGCGTCATGTCGCCGAGGTCGAGCCGGGACCCGATCATGTCGTAGCCGTAGTGCAGCGCGGAGAGCATGCCGAGACCGAGCAGGTCGAACTTCACCAGGCCGACGGCGGCACAGTCGTCCTTGTCCCACTGGAGCACGCTGCGGCCGGGCATCCGCCCCCACTCCACCGGGCAGACCTCGATCACCGGACGGTCGCAGATCACCATGCCGCCGGAGTGGATGCCCAGGTGCCGGGGGAACGTCTGCAGCTCGTTGGCGTACTCCACCACCTGCTCCGGGATGCCCTCGACGTCGACCGTGGCGACCGAGCCCCACCTGTCGATCTGCTTGCTCCAGGCGTCCTGCTGACCGGGTGAGAAGCCGAACGCCTTGGCCACGTCCCGTACCGCCGACCGGGGCCGGTAGGAGATGACGTTGGCGACCTGGGCGGCGTGCTCCCGGCCGTAGCGGGTGTAGACGTGCTGGATCACCTCCTCCCGGCGGTCGGACTCGATGTCCACGTCGATGTCCGGCGGGCCGTCCCGCTCCGGGGCGAGGAACCGCTCGAAGAGCAGCCGGTGCCGGACGGCGTCCACGTTGGTGATGCGCAGCGCGTAGCAGACCGCCGAGTTGGCCGCCGAGCCCCGGCCCTGGCAGTAGATGTCCTGCTCGCGGCAGAACGTGACGATGTCGTAGACCACCAGGAAGTAGCCGGGGAAGCCCAGCTCCTCGATCATGTTCAGCTCGTGGTCGAGCTGCGCGTACGCCGTCGGGTGCGCCTGCGGCGGCCCGTAGCGCTCGTGTGCCCCGTCGGCGGTCAGCTTGCGCAGCCAGCTCATCTCGGTGTGCCCCGGCGGCACCGGGTACGCCGGCAGTTGCGGCGCGACCAGTTGCAGGTCGAAGGCCAGCTCGGCGCCGAACTCGGCGGCCCGCGCCACCGCGCCCGGGTACGCGGCGAACCGGGCCGCCATCTCCGCGCCGCTGCGCAGGTGGGCGGTGGCCGCCGCGGGCAGCCAGCCGTCGATCTCGTCGAGGCTGCGCCGGGCTCGGACGGCGGCGACAGTGGTGGCCAGCCGACGCCGACCGGGGCTGGCGTAGTGCACGTTGTTGCTGGCCACCGTCGGCAGCCCGGCCGCGGCGGCCAGCTCGGCGAGCGCGTCGTTGCGGTCGGCGTCGACGGGATGCCCGTGGTCGGTCAGCTCCACCGCCACCGTCTCCGCGCCGAACAGCGCGGTCAGCCGGTCCAGTTCGCGGGCCGCCGCGTCCACTCCCTCGGTGAGCAGCGCGCCCGGCACGTGCCCCTTGCGGCAGCCGGTCAGCACCAGCACGTGGTCGCGCAGCTCGGCGGCGACCTCCTCCAGGTCCCCGTAGATCGGGCGGCCCTTCTCCCCGCCGCGCAGTTGGGCACGGGCGATGGTGGTGGCCAGCCGGGCGTACCCCTCGTGGCCGTGCGCGAGCACCAGCAGGTGCGCGCCGTGCGGGTCGGGTTCGCCGTTCTGCGGGCCGGGCAGCCCGAGGGAAAGCTCCGCGCCGAAGATGGTCGGCAGGCCCAGCGTGCGGGCCGCCTCGGCGAAGCGGACCACCCCGTAGAAGCCGTCGTGGTCGGTGACGGCGAGCGCGGTGAGCCCCAACCGGGCCGCCTCCTCGGCCAGCTCCTCGGGATGGCTGGCGCCGTCGAGGAAGCTGAAGTTGGTGTGCGCGTGCAGCTCCGCGTAGGGCACCACGCCGTCGGGGCGGGGCAGCTCCGGCGGCTGGTACTGCTCGCGCCGGCGACTCCAGGCCGGGGAGTCCCCACCGTCGGCGTCCACGGCGAGCGGGTCCACCACGTGCAGGTGCCGCTCCTCGCGCGACCGCCCGCCGCCGGAGCCGCCGCTGGCCCGGCCGGAGAGCACCCGCTCCAGCTCCGACCAGGGCATCTTCGGGTTGTGAAAGCTCATCCGGCCGCTCCGCCCGCTCGGACCGCGCCGGCCTCGCCGCCCGCTCGGACCGCGCCGGCCGCTTCTGCCGGCCCGACGGCGGTGGCACGACCGACCAGCCACCCGGCGGTGCGCGACCCCGCGAGCGGCAACAGCCACCGTGAGCGGTATGACTGTGAGTCATATTTATGACTCACAGTCATAACCCGCCTGCCGGGGTAGCGGTCAGGGATGCATGATCGACCGTCAACGGGGGGCAGCATGAGCGCGGCGCACGAGCCGCAGCCGGTCG
>NZ_JBFAPG010000302.1:0-7948 GCF_040675595.1 Micromonospora sp. NPDC049580 | reverse complement strand
GTTGAAGCCGCCCCAGCCGCTGCCGATCTGCTGGTTGCCGCTGAAGGGGACGCCGTTGTCGCGTTCGATGTTGTTGGGGTACAGCAGGAGGGCACCGCTGGTCGTGCGGCCCACCAGGTCCGTGTAGCCGTCACCGGTCACGTCCGCGCCGACCAGCGTGTCGAAGCCGCTCCAGCCGCTGCCGATCTGCCGGTTGCCGCTGTACGGGACCCCGTTGTCGCGTTCGATGTTGTTCGGGTAGAGCCACAGGGTGCCGTCGGTCTTGCGGGCCACCAGGTCGGTGTAACCGTCGCCGGTCACGTCCGCGCCGACCAGCGTGTCGAAGCCGCTCCAGCCCTGGCCGATCTGCCGCGCCGACGAGCTGCTGTACGGAGTGCCGTTGTCGCGTTCGATGTTGTTCGGGTAGAGCCACAGGGTGCCGTCGGTCTTGCGGGCCACCAGGTCGGTGCAACCGTCGCCGGTCACGTCCGCGCCGACGATCCGGTCGAACCCGCCCCAACCGCTGCCGATCTGCCGCGACGCGCCGCTGCTGTACGGGGCGCCGTCGTCACGAACGATGTTGTTGGAGTACAACAACATCGTTCCGTCTGACTTGACGGAGATCAGGTCGGTGAAGCCGTCACCGGTGACGTCGGCGTTGATGATCCGGTCCGCGCTGCTCCAGCCGCTGCCGATCTGCCGGGACGAGCCGCTGCTGTACGGGACGCCGTTGTCGCGCTCGATGTTGTTCGAGTACAGCCACAGAGTGCCGTCAGTCTTGCGGGCCACCAGATCGTGATAGCCGTCGCCGGTCACGTCGGCGACCCCTGGGTCCTTCACCGGAGCCTGGCCGCCGGTGGTGATGTTGTTGTAGCGGCGGGCGACGTAGTTGCTGGCCGGGTGCGAGTCGATGAGACCGTCCCCGCCGCCGCTGAGCGTCTCGGTGTCGATCTTCACCGGGGTCGATCCGAAGGCGTAGTACTCGAACGTGCCCGTCGACTGGTTGATCCAGCGCTTGAAGAGGATGACGTGCTGGCTCGCCGAGTTCAGGATGTCGCCCGGCTGGAGGTCGCTCTTACTGATCTGCTTCGACACCGTGTACATGTTGTAGGTCGTCTTCGACGTCGAGAGGTGCCAGGCCATCGAGACGAACCCGGAGCAGTCGGTGCGGTAGTTCTTGCCGTTCTCGTCGCGGTAGTAGCCGCCCTGGCTGTAGGGGATGCTGCCGCGATTGTCGTACCAGTACTTGGCGCGGCTGAGCACCTCGGTCGGACTGATCGACCCACCCACGCTGGAGTCGGCGAAGGCTGCCTCGGGACTGCTCGCCAGCACCGTGGCGACGCCCCCGGAGAGGCCGGCGCCGGCGGCGAGTGCCACGCCGAGCGCCATTGTGGTCAGGCGACGAATCGCATTTCGTTGCATGGTGTTCCTTTCTGATTAATTCCGATTTCAAGGCAGGTTTGTCCGTCCGCCGAACGGTATCCGTCGGCGGAGGCGGGAAAATTGAACAGGTGATGCCGTGGTCAGACGATTCGCCACGGGCCGAGCAGTGGGCTGCTGGCGATTGTGCGGTCGACGACGCGGCGCAACGTCACGGCGGCTGCCGTCGGATCGTCGGTGTCCACGAAGGCCAGGATGTCGGCGCTGTCCGGGCCGGCGCGGACTCGAAGGTGTTCGATACCGCTCCCGGCCGTGGCGTTCACGTGGATCAGATTTCGCAGCGTCGCCGGGTCGATGGCGGCCGTCGAGGTGAGCGGGGCGATACGGATGTGCGTCACGATCATCAGGACCACTCCGACGGGTCGACCGGGGGCGGCGAGCCCCAGCCAAATCCCTGGCCTCCGAACTGGCCGGTCGAGGCGTCCTGTGCGGGACCACCCCAGCCGAACCCCTCCGCGAGCGCCGCCATCGCACCCGGTTCCGAGTTCAGGATGATCGCGAGGGCGAGGGCGAGGCCGAGTGTGAGAATGGCGATCGAGGTACGGTAATTGGCATTGATAAAAGTGGTTATGCTCATTGACGTCTCTCCTGTGCTTGGAATGTCGATTCCGGAGGCTCCGTGGTCGTTGTCGCCGCCGTGAGAGAAGCATCGCGGGCCCACGGTGCCCTGTCACCAGGTTCGGCCTGGCGTGACCCCGCCCGGCGGGACCACGCCAGGTGCGGAACGGGTCCACGAGAACGCTCGATACGCGGCAGAATGTCGATTGGTTCTACCGGGGGAGGGGTCATGTTCGACCTGCTGGGACTGTCCGCGCAGCATGAGGCGGTCTATCGCGCCATGCTGCAGTGTCCCGACCTGAACGTCGCCGGCCTGTCCGATCACCTCGGCGTCTCGCCGGGGGAGGTGACGGCGGCACTGGACGTGTTGGCCGACCTCGCACTCGTTCGGCTCGACTCCCTGGGCGATCACGCCCGGCCGGTGCGACCGCAGGCCGGGTTGATGGCGCTCCTGACCAAGGTGGAGGCCGAGGTCGCGGTCCGGCAGCGGCAGGTCGAGGCGACCAAGGCCGCCATCGCCGCCATCGCGACCGCCCACGACGACTACCACCAGGTGGCGGAGGGGCGGTTGCTCGCAGGGGTCGACAGCGTCCGGGACCGGCTTGCCGAGTTGGCCGACACCGCCCGCGCCGAGTGTCTCTCCTTTAGCAGCGGCGGCGCACAGAGCCCGGACACGCTCGAGGCGGAGGCGCCGCTCGACCAGCAGGCTTTGCAGCGGGGTGTCCAGATCCGCAACGTCTATCAGGACAGCTTCCGCAACGACCCCGGCACCCTCGCGCACGCCCGCTGGCTGGCCGGCCTCGGTGGGCAGTCACGCACGACGCCGACGCTGCCGATGCGCATGGTCATCGTCGATCGGGAGGTCGCACTCGTGCCCATCGACCCGGCCAATCCCCGGCAGGGTGCACTGGAACTGCGCAGCCGCGGGATTGTTGCCGGGCTTATCGCGCTCTTCGAGCAGGTGTGGCACGCCGCGACTCCGTTCGGCGAACAGGCGGCGGCCGACGAGCAGGGTCTCACCCGGCAGGAACGCGAGCTGCTGCGGCTGCTCGCCGCGGGGCACACCGACGAGTCGGCGGCCCGCAAGCTCGCAATCTCCCTGCGCAGTGTGCAGCGCATGATGACGTCCCTGACCGAGCGGTTGGGCGCCGCCAGCCGATTCCAGGCCGGCGTGCAGGCGGCCAGCAACGGTTGGGTGTGAGGGGGCGGTACGGCACGGTCGTCGGCTCGGCCGGTAGCGAGATCGGTGACAAAAACCGCCACCGCCGGCGGTCGGTGAGGTGATACCTACCGGAAACGGCGTTGCGTGATCCGCGTAACAGGTCCTCTGCAGACTCACGTGAGTCGATCTTGTAGGGGAGGCGTTCATGAGCGATCAGACGCAGTCGACGGTGAGTCGGCGTGGGTTCCTGCGCGCGGTCGGGATCAGCGGCGGTGCCGGTGCGATGCTCGCCACGATGGGAGCCATGGGTCTCGCGCCCAGCGCCGACGCGTCGGTGACCCCGGCGTTCCGGGCGCCCGAGCCGTCCGACTTCACCCTGACCGGCCGGCCGGGGGCCAGTGTCGTCGTGCTCGGCGGTGGCATCGCGGGGCTCACCACCGCGTACGAGCTGGGCAAGGCGGGCTACCACTGCACGGTCCTGGAGGCGCGGCACCGCGTCGGCGGGCGGAACCTGACCATCCGTGGTGGCGACGTCGAGACCGACCTCGACGGGCACACCCAGCGGGCCGGCTTCTCCGACGGCGTCTACTTCAACGCCGGGCCGGGCCGGATCGCACAGTGGATGGTCACCATGGACTACTGCCGGGAACTCGGCGTACCCATCGAGGTGTTCACCAACCAGAACGCCGACGCCTGGATCTACAACGAGTCCGCCGGGATGACCGAGCCGATCCGGTATCGCACCGCCAAGGCCGACGTGTACGGCTACGTCTCGGAGCTGCTCGCCAAGGCCACCGACCAGGGCGCGCTGGACGCGCGGCTCACCACCGAGGACCGGGACCGGCTGCTGTCGTTCCTGCAGGGCTTCGGCGCGATCGGCGGGCGTGCCAACGACTGGGCGTACGCCGGGACCAACCGCCGCGGCTTCTCCGCGTACCCCGGCGCCGGCAACGACGTGGGGACGCTGCTCGGCGCGCCGCCAGCGCTCTCCGACGTCTTCGCCAGCAACGTGGGCCGGTACTTCTCCTTCGAATTCGGCTACGACCAGGCGATGCTGATGTTCCAGCCGGTGGGCGGCATGGACCAGATCCCGCGTGCCCTCGCCAAGGCCGTGGGCGGGCACCGGATCCGACTCGACGCCGAGGTGACCGGAGTGACCGACCGGGGCAGCCGGGTCGAGGTGACCTATCGGCAGGGCGGCCGGGAGTCGCTGATCACCGCCGACTACTGCGTGGCGGCGCTGCCGCCGCACCTGATGGCCCGGGTGCCCCACAACCTCGGCGCAGGGGTGACCGCCGCCCTGGCCGACTTCCCGGTCACCGCCGCCGGCAAGATCGGCCTGGAGTACCGCAGCCGCTGGTGGGAGACCGACCAGCGGATCTACGGCGGCATCACGGAGACCGACCTGGACCTGTCGCACATCTGGTACCCGTCCTACGGCTTCCACGGCAAGCGTGGCCTGGTCGTCGGCTACTACAACACCGGGGCGAACGCCAGGGCGTACAGCGGGCTCACCCCCGAGCAGCGCCGGGAGCGCGCGGTCAGCCAGGGGGTGAAGATCCACGGCGACAAGTACCGCAGCGAGCTGGTCACCTCGTACTCCCACGCCTGGGACCGGACCCGCTACATCGAGGGCGCCTGGACCTCGCCCCGCTACGGCACCGCCGGATACAACCTGCTGCTTCAGCCGGCCGGGCGGGTCTACTTCGCCGGGGACTGGCTGAGCCACGAGGTGGCCTGGCAGCACGGGGCGTTCGTGGCGGCCCGTTCGGCGGTGTCGTCGGTGCACCAGCGGGTGATGGCCGGCTGACCGACGGGCCCTCGCGAAGATCCGCGCGGGCGCGGCGAGGCGGCCCGGCGGGCGGGGCAGCCCGGCGGGGGCGTCGGGGTTCGGGGTGGGTGCGCGAGGATGGGGTCACCCCGTCCTCAAGGAGCGCCGATGGCCACCGACCTGACCGTGCCGCGTACCGGCGGCGCCGGGCTCGACGTCGCGCCGATCCAGCGGCGCACCATGCGGCTGCTCTTCACCACCCAGATCATCGGCGGCGTCGGTGTGACCATCGGCATCTCCGTCGGCGCGCTGCTCGCCGCCCGCATCGCCGGTACCGCGGTGGCGGGCGTCGCGCAGAGCGCCGGGGTGGTCGGTGCGGCGCTGCTCGCCGTCCCGGTCACCCGGATCATGGCGCGGCACGGCCGTCGTCCCGGCCTGGTGCTGGCGTACACCGTGGGCGCCGTCGGCGGCGTCCTGGTGGTGGTGGCGGCGGCCACCCGTTCGGTGCCCCTGCTCTTCCTCGGCATGCTGCTCTTCGGCGGTGGCACCGCCGCGAACCTGCAGGCCCGCTACACGGCGGTGGACCTCGCCGAGCCGACCCGTCGAGGGCGTCAGCTCTCGCTGATCGTCTGGGCCACCACCATCGGGGCGGTGGCCGCGCCGAACTTCGCCGCCCTGGCCGACCGGGTCACCACCGGCTGGGGGCTGCCGCCGCTGGCCGGCCCGTTCGCGTTCAGCGCGACGGCATTCGTGCTGGCTTCCGTCGTACTCCTCGGGTTGCTCCGCCCCGACCCGTTGCTCACCGCGCGGCGGCTCGCGTCGGCCGACGCGCCACCGACCGCCGTCGGGCCGCCCGCCGACGCCGCGCCGACGGCCGGTGGGGCCGGGCCGGCCACCGCGCTGGTCCGTGCGCGCGCGCCGCGCACCGCCGGAATGCGGCTGGCCTGGTCGGTGGTACGCGGACAGCCAGCCGCCCGGCTCGGCATCACCGCCGTGGCGATCGGTCACCTGGTGATGGTGGCGGTGATGGCGATGACCCCGGTCCGGCTCGGTGAGTCGCACGCCGACGCCGACGTGCTGCGGCTGGTCGGGATCGTGTTGAGCCTGCACATCGCCGGCATGTACGCGTTCGCCCCGGTGGTCGGCTGGCTCACCGACCGGCTCGGCCGGCGGGCGGTGATCCTCGGCGGGGTCGGGCTGCTGCTGGCCGCCTGCGCGGTCGCCGGCACCGCCGGGCACCACACGCCCCGGCTCTCGATCGGTCTGGTCCTGCTCGGGCTGGGCTGGTCGGGGACGATGGTGGCCGGCTCGACGCTGCTCTCCGAGTCGGTGTCGGCCGGTGTGCGGCCCAGCGTCCAGGGGTTCTCCGACCTGATCATGGGGTTGGCGGGGGCCAGCGCCGCGGTGCTCAGCGGGTTTGTCATGCAGCTCGCCGGTTATCCGGTGCTCACCCTGCTCGCGGCGGTCGCGACAGTGCCCCTGGTGGCGCTAGCGTTGCGCCCGGTGCCGACGGGGGCACCGGGCGAGGAGGGTTGATCACGTGCGGCTGACCGACTTCTGGGCGCGGTTGGAGGAGGCGTTCGGGCCGGGCTACGCGGCCAGCATCGCCCGCGACCAGGTGCTGTCCCAGCTCGATGGGCGGACCATCGAGCAGGCGCTGTCGTCGGGGGAGCAGACGCACGTGGTGTGGCGGGCGGTCTGCGCCGCGTACCCCGACCGCGTACCCGCTCGACTACGCTGAGCAGCCTTTTCGCCGGTTCCGCGTGTCGCTTGTCGAGTCGTACACCTGTTCGGCTATTGTCCACAGCGGGGTGCTCGTCCACAGCTCGCGGCCCGTCGGCTGGTTTTCTGTCGGACCCAGCGCCTAGCGTGTCCGCGTGACGCGAAGCTCAGCAAAGACGCCGGCGAAGGCAGGGGTGGCAACCATGGCAGCAGGGCCTGACCGGGAGAAGGCACTCGACCTTGCTCTCGCTCAGATTGACAAGCAATTCGGCAAGGGCTCGGTGATGCGGCTGGGTGACCGGCCGGTCGTCCAGACCGCGATCATTCCCACCGGCTCCATCGCGCTCGACGTGGCCCTCGGCATTGGCGGCCTGCCCCGTGGCCGGGTGGTCGAGATCTACGGTCCCGAGTCCAGCGGTAAGACCACGGTGGCACTGCACGCGGTGGCCAACGCCCAGCGCAACGGCGGCATCGCCGCCTTCATCGACGCCGAGCACGCGCTCGACCCGGAGTACGCGAAGGCCCTCGGCGTCGACACCGACGCGATGCTGGTCTCCCAGCCGGACACGGGCGAGCAGGCGCTGGAAATCGCGGACATGCTGATCCGCTCCGGCGCTCTGGACATCATCGTGATCGACTCGGTGGCGGCCCTGGTGCCGCGCGCCGAGATCGAGGGCGAGATGGGCGACAGCCACGTGGGCCTCCAGGCCCGGCTGATGAGCCAGGCACTACGGAAGATCACCGGTGTGCTCAGCAACACCGGCACCACGGCGATCTTCATCAACCAGCTGCGCGAAAAGATCGGCGTGATGTTCGGCAGCCCGGAGACCACCACCGGTGGTCGGGCGCTGAAGTTCTACGCCTCGGTCCGGCTCGACGTGCGACGCATCGAGAGCCTCAAGGACGGCACCGACGTGGTCGGTAACCGCACCCGGGTCAAGGTCGTGAAGAACAAGGTGGCCGCGCCGTTCAAGCAGGCCGAGTTCGACATCATGTACGGCAAGGGCATCTCGCGTGAGGGCTCGCTGATCGACGTCGGCGTGGAGCAGGCGATCATCCGCAAGTCCGGCGCGTGGTACACGTACGACGGCGACCAGCTCGGCCAGGGCAAGGAGAAGGCCCGGGAGTTCCTGAAGGAAAACCCGGACGTGGCCGCCGAGATCGAGAAGAAGATCCTGGAGAAGCTCGGCGTCGGGGTTGGCGCGAGCGACGCCGCCGGTGGCCCGGAGCTGCCGCCGGTCGACTTCTGACCGGTCGCTGACCAGTGGCAGGACGACGCGCCCGTACGGGGCGGGGCTGGGATGCCAGCCCACCCC